>WOZN01000254.1 GCA_011620245.1 Acidovorax sp. | reverse complement strand
ATGTCATCATGACTTGCGCAAAACAGGCCCAGGCAAGCCGCCTGCCACAAAGGCAATACCGTTGTGGCATCCTTATTTGCGTAAGTTCTAGTAATTTTGAAATTGGAAAGCTGGTCAGAAAACCGGCCCTTGTCTGGAACCCCGAGGTCCTGCACGGCCACGCAATCCATCCGCCAGCCCCTTCAGTATCTGCCCAAGATGCTGCCGCCGCGGCGCCGTCACCAGCACATGAAAACCCATCTTGAGCAGCAACCGCCAAGCCGACACCAGCTTCCAGTTCAATGGCACCCATGGCTCGCGATAGAGCAGCATGGCATTTCGAGCATGAAAGTAATGCCGCTGGGGTGAATGTGTCAGGTACTCGCGTCCCAGAAAACGCTGGGGCTCGTCTCCCAGGCGATGCTCCAGGTGCGCAGCGCAGACACCGTACACCCGGTAACCGGCATGGCGGGCGCGCAAACACCACTCGACATCGACAAAATCGATGAAAAAATCCTCACGCATGGTGCCCACGCGACCCAGCACATCCATGGGAATGAGGCAACCTGAAGCGATGAGATGATCAACCTCCATCACCTCCCCATCGTCAGAGCAGTTCAGTCTGGACCTGCCAAGACCCACAGTGCGGATAAATGGACTTTTATTTTTGGCTCTGCGCGGATCGGTGTAATGGGGCCCCACGGCAGCAGCACGCGGCAATGCCATGAGCGCACGCAACAACTGGGCGACCATATCCTTCGCGGGAATACTGTCATGGTCCATGAGCAAGACATGGCTGCCTCCCATTGACTCTGCCCATTCAATACCGCGATTTTGTGCATAGGCAATGCCCATGTTCTGCTCCAGCGAGATGCAATGCACCTGGCATGCAGGCCACTTTCCAGCCCAAGCCAGAACCTCAGTGCCTGGGCCATTGTCGACAACCACGATGGACTGCACCTGTGGCAACAATGCGGCAAACTGCTCATCCAGTCTTGCCAGGCTGGGCCGGTAAGCCACAACGACAGCTATGATTTTTGACATGCATCCCATTGGAATTTGTTTTGCCGACAGGGCTCGAATTGCCAGAGGCACCCCGGCCAATTGCCATGGTGCTGGGCTTCGTGCGCAACGCCCGATTGCTCGGACTCAGTCAAGCTGCAATCTCCATCAGAGACTGATGCCTTTGCGGTAGCCTTTGCGGTGGATAGGGAAGCTTTCGTCTCCCCCGCAAAAAAACCGACGGCGAGAGCCGCCAAAGTCACGTGGGTAACTCTGCATGCTGGAGAGATTTACCTGTCTTGTCTTTGCCGGACAATGTGGGGAGCATTCCCACATCAGGCCAGACGATGGCCAGCACCGGGTCATTCCACACAATGCACCGCTCATGTTCCGGCGCGTAGTAATCAGTGGTTTTGTATAAAAAATCAGCCGTTTCGCTGAGCACCAGAAAACCATGCGCAAACCCCGGCGGCACCCACAGCTGGCGGTGGTTGTCGGCGCTCAGCTCCATGCCCACCCATTGCCCGAAGGTGGGCGAGCTTTTGCGGATGTCCACCGCCACGTCGAACACGGCGCCCTGCACCACGCGCACGAGCTTGCCCTGGGGCTGCTGAATCTGGTAATGCAGGCCGCGCAGGACGCCACGGCCAGAGCGGCTGTGGTTGTCTTGCACGAACTGGTGGCTGGTGCCGGTGGCCTCGTTGAAGGCGCGCTGGTTGAAGCTTTCGTAAAAAAACCCGCGCGCGTCGCCGAACACCCTGGGTTCGATCAACACAACGTCGGGAATGGCGAGGCGGGTGGCTTGCATGCTGGTCTCAGTAAATTTTCTCTTCTGCAATGCGCAGCAGGTATTGCCCGTAGCCGTTCTTGCTCAGGGGTTTGGCCAGGCGTTCCAGTTGCACGGCGTCGATCCAGCGCTGGCGCCAGGCGATTTCTTCGGGGCAGGCAATCTTGAGCCCTTGGCGGCGCTCGAGCGTGGCGATGAACTGGCCGGCTTCGAGCAGGCTGTCGTGCGTGCCGGTGTCCAGCCAGGCGTAGCCGCGGCCCATGATCTCGACGTTGAGCCGGCCCTGCTCCAGGTACAGGCAGTTGAGGTCGGTGATCTCCAGTTCGCCGCGCGGTGAGGGTGCCAGGGCCTTGGCCAACTCGACCACCTGGTTGTCGTAGAAATACAGCCCCGTGACGGCGTAGCTGGACTTGGGCGCCACGGGTTTTTCTTCGAGCGACAGCACCTTGCCGGCGGCGTCGAACTCGGCCACGCCATAGCGCTCGGGGTCTTGCACATGGTAGGCAAACACGCTGGCGCCTTGCTGGCGCTGCATGGCGTTGGCCAGCAGCAGGTGCATGTCGTGGCCGTAGAACAGGTTGTCGCCCAGCACCAGCGCGCTCGGGCTGTCACCAATGAAGTCTTCGCCAATGATGAAAGCCTGCGCCAGGCCGTCGGGGCTGGGCTGCACGGCGTATTGCAAATGGATGCCCCACTGGCTGCCATCGCCCAGCATTTGCTCGAAGCGCGGGGTATCTTGCGGGGTGCTGATGATGAGGATGTCGCGCATGCCCGCGAGCATGAGGGTGCTCAGCGGGTAGTAGATCATGGGCTTGTCGTACACCGGCAGCAGCTGCTTGCTGATGGCCAGCGTGGCCGGGTGCAGGCGGGTGCCGGAGCCTCCGGCGAGGATGATGCCTTTGCGTGCGGTTTCCCGGGCGGTGTCTGGTGCGGTCATGGTCTGCCTCGCTGTTCAGAGAATTTCGGTGAGCATGCGCGCCACGCCTTGCTGCCAAGGGGGCAGCGTGAGGCCGAAGGTGGCCTGCAGCTTGCGCGTGTTCAGGCGCGAGTTGTGCGGGCGCCTGGCGGGCGTGGGGAAGGCGCTGGTGGGCACGGGCACCACCTCGGTTGCTTTGATTTTGATAGCTTCTTGCGCTTGTGCAGCCTGGGCCAGCACGTATTTTGCATACAAATGCCAGTTGGTCTCGCCAGCGGCCGCCAGGTGGTACAGGCCGGCGTCCTGCGGGCGCTGCTGCAGTTGGCGGATGGCGTGCGCAGTGACGTCGGCCAGCAGGTCGGCGCCGGTGGGTGCGCCCCACTGGTCGTCGATGACGGTGAGGCGCTCGCGCTCTTGTGCCAGGCGCAGCATGGTCTTGGCGAAGTTGCCGCCGCGCGCGGCATAGACCCAGCTGGTGCGCAGGATGAGGTGTTGGGCACCTGACTGCTGGATGCGCTGCTCGCCCTCCCACTTGGTGCGGCCATAGACGCTGAGCGGGGCGGGGGCGTCGGTTTCCACCCAGGGGCGGCTGCCGCTGCCGTCAAAAACGTAGTCGGTGCTGTAGTGCACCAGCCAGGCGCCCAGGCGCGCAGCCTCTTGCGCCAGCACACCCGGCGCGGTGGCGTTGAGGGTGCGGGCCAATTCGGGTTCGCTTTCGGCCTTGTCCACGGCGGTGTGGGCCGCGGCATTGACGATGACGTCGGGGCGCAGCGCGCGCACGGTGTCGGCGAGGCCTGCGGGGTTGCTGAAGTCGCCGCAATGCTCCTGGCTATCGAAGTCCAGCGCGGTCACGTTGCCCAGCACCGCGAGGCTGCGCTGCAGCTCCCAGCCGACCTGGCCACCTTTGCCAAAGAGAAGGATGTTCATGCGTTGACGGGGGCTGAGGCAGGCGCTTCCTGGTACTGGGTCTGCACCCACTCGCGGTAGGCGCCGGTCTGCACGCTGGCCACCCAGTCGGCGTTATCGAGGTACCACTGCACGGTCTTGCGGATGCCGGTGTCGAAGGTTTCCGCCGGCTTCCAGCCGAGCTCGCGCTCGATCTTGCGGGCGTCGATGGCGTAGCGGCGGTCGTGGCCGGGGCGGTCTTTCACGTAGGTGATCTGGCTGCGGTAGCTTTGTCCGTCGGCGCGGGGGCGCAGCTCGTCGAGCAGGGCACACACGGTGTTGACGATGTCGATGTTGGGCTTTTCGTTCCAGCCGCCGACGTTGTAGGTTTCGCCCAGCCGGCCCGCCTGCAGCACGCGGCGGATGGCGCTGCAGTGGTCGCGCACGTAGAGCCAGTCGCGCACCTGCATGCCGTCGCCATACACCGGCAAGGGTTTGCCCGCGAGCGCGTTGACGATCATCAGCGGGATGAGCTTTTCAGGAAAATGCAGCGGGCCGTAATTGTTGCTGCAGTTGGTGGTGAGCACGGGCAGGCCGTAGGTATGGTGCCAGGCGCGCACAAGATGGTCGCTGGCGGCCTTGCTGGCCGAATAGGGGCTGTTGGGCTCGTAGCCATGCGCTTCGGTGAAGGCCGGGGCATCGGCCGTCAGGGTGCCATAGACCTCGTCGGTGCTGACATGCAGGAATTTGAATGCTTCTTTTTTGATAGCTGGTAACGCTTGCCAGTATTGCCTTGCGGCCTCCAAAAGCCTGAAGGTGCCCAGCACGTTGGTCTGGATGAAGTCTTCGGGGCCGTGGATGGAGCGGTCCACATGCGATTCGGCGGCGAAGTTGACCACGGCGCGCGGCTGGTGCTGCGCCAGCAGGCGGGCCACCAGCGCGGTGTCACCAATGTCGCCTTGCACGAACACATGGCGCGCATCGCCTCGCAGGCTGGCCAGGTTGTGCAGGTTGCCCGCGTAGGTCAGTTTGTCGAGGTTGAGCACCGGCTCGTCGCAGGTGGCGAGCCAGTCAAGAACGAAATTGGCGCCGATGAAGCCGGCGCCGCCGGTGACAAGAATCATGATGTGACCCGAGGAAACTGCCTGCTGGCAAAGGCGGCAATTATCACACCCACTTCGGGCCGGCACGTAACCAGGGGCTGCACAGGGTGCGATGCTTGCGGGGCCCAGTCACCGGGCATCATCCCCTACACTTTTAGGAGCACACGCCTACACCTGCGGCCCTGGGCGGCGTAAAGTGCATTCATGCGCCGGTGGCATGCGGCCCAGGCGCCCTACCCTTACCCTTATCGGAGGCCCCATGGTCAAGAAACTGCAAAAGATCAGCAACGACAAGAGCAAAAGCGACGCCCATTTGTCCAGCGCCGTCAAGGATTCGGCGCAGCAAATCTGGCTGGCGGGCCTGGGCGCCTTCTCGAAGGCGCAGGAAGAAGGCGGCAAGGTGTTTGAAGCACTGGTCAAGGAAGGCCTGACCATCCAGCGCAAGACACAGGCCGCAGCCGAAGAAAAGATTACCGAAGCCACCAGCCACGTGACCACCATAGCCAGCGACATCGGCACGCGCGCGGCTGGCCAGTGGGACAGGCTCGAGAACATCTTTGAAGAGCGTGTGGCCAAGGCCCTGGGCAAGCTGGGCGTGCCTTCGGTCCATGATATCGAGGCCCTGAATGCACGCATTGATGCGCTGACCCAGGTCATCGGCAAATCTGCATCGGCGAAAACCACTGCAAAGCCGGCGGCCAAGGCGGACGCGAAACCTGCAGCCAAGCCCGCCGGCAAATCTGCCCCCGCCAAGAAGGCTGCGGCAAAGCCCCGCGCTGCCGCCACCCCCAAGGCAGCCGCTGCGCCGGACGCATCTTCTGCCACCTGAAAGGGGTGGTTCTAAAAAGCGCCACGTTCGCGCCACAGCGTGGTCACGGTGGTGCCCTGGCGGCTCACCAGCGAGCGCTCGTTCACCACGGTGGCGCCCAGGCGCAATCGTCCGCGCACCTCGAAGTAGCGCGAGGCGATGGCGTGTTCGTCGGCGTTCAACTCGATGGTGCCCCCCAGTTGGTCGGAGACATCGGTCAGCCGCCGGAAAGGGCGCGCCTGCCGGGTCTGCACGAGCTTTTGCGCGCCTGCCTGGTCCAGCCCGTCGATGGCGGCCCACAGCACATCCACGTCGGCGGTGTTCAGGTTCACAGGGGTGCGCACCGGCAGCAGCGTGACATGGGGGGCCAGCACAGCCACGGTGGCGGGGGGCAGA
>WOZN01000017.1 GCA_011620245.1 Acidovorax sp. | reverse complement strand
CGTCGGTCTTTATCTGCGACGAATGCATTGACCTGTGCAACGAGATCATTCGCGACGAGCTTCCAGCAGGTGATCTGGCGCGTGAAGGGCGCAGCGACCTGCCTACGCCGGTGGACATCAAGACCAACCTGGACAACTATGTCATTGGTCAGGAACAAGCCAAGCGCACGCTGGCGGTGGCTGTTTACAACCACTACAAGCGCCTGCGCCACAAGGACAAGGCCCATAAGGACGACGTGGAGCTGGCCAAAAGCAATATCTTGCTGATCGGCCCCACGGGTTCAGGCAAGACGCTGCTGGCGCAAACCCTGGCGCGCATGTTGGACGTGCCCTTCGTCATGGCCGACGCCACCACGCTGACCGAGGCCGGCTATGTGGGCGAGGATGTCGAGAACATCGTCCAAAAGCTGCTGCAAAGCTGCAACTACGACGTTGAGCGTGCCCAGCGCGGCATTGTTTACATCGACGAGATCGACAAGATCTCGCGCAAGTCGGACAACCCCAGCATCACTCGCGACGTGTCGGGCGAGGGCGTGCAGCAGGCGCTGCTCAAGCTCATCGAGGGCACCATGGCAAGCGTGCCACCCCAAGGTGGTCGCAAGCACCCGAACCAGGATTTTCTGCAGATCGACACGACCAACATCCTGTTCATCTGCGGTGGGGCGTTTGCGGGTCTCGAAAAAGTCATCGAAAATCGCACAGAGGCCTCTGGCATCGGGTTCGGCGCATCGGTCAAGAGCAAGAAGCAGCGCTCGCTGTCAGAAGTGTTCACCGAAATCGAGCCGGAAGATCTGATCAAGTTTGGTCTAATTCCCGAACTGGTGGGCCGCATGCCCGTGGTGACGGCACTGGCCGAGCTGAGCGAAGACGCGCTGGTGCAGATCCTGACTGAGCCCAAGAATGCGCTGGTCAAGCAGTACAGCAAGCTCTTGGCCATGGAAGGCGTGGATCTGGAGATCCGCCCCGCTGCCTTGAGGGCCATCGCCCGCAAGGCGCTGGCCCGCAAGACGGGGGCCCGCGGCCTGCGCTCCATCCTGGAGCAATCGCTGATCGGCACCATGTTCGACCTGCCCAATACCAGCAATGTCGAAAAGGTGGTTGTGGACGAGTCCACCATCGAAGAAAACAAGCCGCCGCTGCTCGTTTACCGCGAGGCGGCCAAGAAAGCCTGAAATGCCCGGAGTGGGTGCCTTGCCCCGCAGCCTCCGAACCATCAACCCTTGCGGCAGCGTGGCTGCGTGCAAGGGTTGAAAATCCCCGCATGTGGACCATATTCCACAGAGTACTTTGAGGATTTCTATGTCCGGACATACCCCCCTGCCAGCCACACCCATTGACCTGCCGCTGTTGCCCCTGCGCGACGTGGTGGTTTTCCCCCATATGGTCATCCCGCTTTTTGTGGGACGCCCCAAGAGCATCAAGGCGCTGGAGTTGGCGATGGATGCCGACCGCCGCATCATGCTCGTGGCCCAGAAGGCCGCGGCCAAGGATGAGCCGTCGGTCGAGGACATGTTCGATGTAGGTTGCGTTTCCACCATCTTGCAGATGCTCAAGTTGCCCGATGGCACTGTCAAGGTGCTTGTGGAAGGGCAGCAGCGTGCGCTGGTAGTGTCCATTGCAGACGCAGAGACGCACTTCACGGCCACCGTGACGCCCGTCGAGCCGGACCAGGAAACGCACAAATCCAGCGAGATCGAGGCGCTTCGCCGTGCCGTGATGCAGCAGTTTGACCAGTACGTCAAGCTCAACAAGAAGATTCCTCCCGAGATTCTTACCTCCATCTCCAGCATCGACGATCCGGGGCGTCTGGCCGATACCATTGCAGCCCACCTGCCGCTCAAGCTGGAAAACAAGCAGATGGTGCTGGATCTTTCCGACGTGAAAGCACGTCTGGAAAACCTGTTCGAACAGCTTGACCGTGAAGTCGACATCCTGAATGTCGACAAGAAGATCCGTGGCCGCGTGAAGCGCCAGATGGAAAAGAACCAGCGCGACTTCTACCTCAACGAGCAGGTCAAGGCCATCCAGAAAGAACTGGGCGAGGGGGAGGAAGGCGCCGACATTGAAGAGATCGAAAAGAAGATCAAGCTGGCCAAGATGCCGGCAGAGGCCCGCAAGAAGGCGGAAGCCGAGTTAAAGAAGCTCAAGCTGATGTCGCCCATGTCCGCCGAAGCCACGGTGGTGCGCAGCTATATCGATGTGCTCACCAGCTTGCCGTGGAGCAAGAAGAGCAAGATCAAGCACGATCTGGGCAATGCCGAAAGGGTGCTGAACGAAGACCATTTCGGTCTCGACAAGGTCAAGGACCGCATCCTTGAATACCTTGCGGTGCAGCAGCGTGTGGACAAGGTCAAGGCGCCCATTCTTTGCCTGGTGGGGCCACCGGGTGTCGGCAAGACTTCGCTGGGGCAGTCGATCGCCAAAGCCACCGGACGCAAGTATGTGCGCATGTCGCTTGGCGGCATGCGCGATGAAGCGGAGATCCGTGGGCATCGCCGTACCTACATCGGGGCCATGCCGGGCAAGGTGCTGCAGAGCCTTGCCAAGGCGGGGGTGCGCAATCCGCTGTTCCTGCTGGACGAAATCGACAAGCTGGGCACCGATTTCCGGGGTGACCCGTCGAGCGCGCTGCTGGAGGTCCTGGATCCCGAGCAGAACCACACCTTTGGAGACCATTATGTGGAGGTCGATTTCGATTTGAGCGACGTCATGTTCGTGGCCACATCCAACTCCATGAACATTCCGCCCGCTTTGCTCGATCGCATGGAGGTGATTCATCTGTCGGGCTACACCGAAGACGAGAAAATCAGCATCGCCATGAAATTCCTGCTGCCCAAGCAGTTGAAGAACAATGGCGTGAAGAATGAGGAACTCCTCATCACCGAAGGCGCCGTGCGCGATATGGTGCGCTATTACACCCGCGAGGCGGGGGTGCGCTCACTGGAGCGTGAGCTCTCCAAAATCTGCCGCAAGGTGGTGAAGGGGCTGCTGTTGAAGAAGCTGCAGCCGCAGGTCGTGGTGAATGAGGACAATCTGCCCGACTTTCTGGGGGTGCGCAAATACACCTATGGCCGCGCGGAGCAACAGAACCAGGTCGGCCAGGTGGTCGGACTTGCATGGACGGAAGTTGGTGGTGACTTGCTCACCATCGAGGCGGCAACCATGCCGGGCAAGGGTGTCATTACCTGCACCGGCTCGCTGGGCGACGTGATGAAAGAGTCCGTCGAGGCTGCCCGCACAGTGGTGCGTAGCCGGTCACGCATGCTGGGCATCAAGGATGAAGCCTTTGAAAAGCGCGATATCCACATCCATGTGCCCGATGGCGCCACGCCCAAGGACGGCCCCAGCGCGGGTGCCGCCATGACCACTGCGTTTGTGTCGGCCCTCACCGGGATTCCGGTGCGCGGTGATGTCGCCATGACTGGAGAAATTACCCTGCGCGGTGAGGTCACTGCAATTGGCGGGCTCAAGGAAAAATTGCTGGCAGCATTGCGCGGCGGCATCAAGACGGTGCTGATTCCTGAAGAGAACATGAAGGATCTGCAGGAGATCCCTGACAACGTGAAGAGCGGGCTGGAGATCGTCCCGGTCAAGTGGATCGACAAGGTGCTCGAAGTTGCACTGGAGCGCAAACCTGTTCCATTGACGGATGAAGAGGTGTCTGTGGTGGTTGCGTCGGCTGCCGAAAAGTCAGCCGTGGGTGCAGCCAACGCCGATCCGTTGAAACATTGATGCAAAAAGTCCTGGCGCACCCTGAAAATTGCGCTACAATTTAATCCATCGAAGCAAATGTTGTACAATATGAGGCTTCGGTAAAATGCGGGAATAGCTCAGTTGGTAGAGCGCAACCTTGCCAAGGTTGAGGTCGAGAGTTCGAGACTCTTTTCCCGCTCCAATTTCCAAAAAGGGAAGCGTCAGCTTCCCTTTTTTGTCAGGGGAAAATGATTTTTCTGGCGCGGTAGCAAAGCGGTTATGCCCCGGATTGCAAATCCGGTCAGTCCGGTTCGACTCCGGACCGCGCCTCCAAAAATGCCATTGGTTGAATCCAATGCAACAAGGTCCTTTTGGGGCCTTTTTTGTTGGTTTGTTTCAACGGCTTGTCGAGTAAGATTTCTTCAAAATTTCTTCAAAACTGCTGGCGAGATAAAAAATAACGCTATAATTTGAATCTTGCTGATGCACGCTGGAGGTGACGACAGGGTGTAAAGTAAATGCGGGAATAGCTCAGTTGGTAGAGCGCAACCTTGCCAAGGTTGAGGTCGAGAGTTCGAGACTCTTTTCCCGCTCCAGATATGCAAGGGAAGCTTCGGCTTCCCTTTTTTATTGGTGATGGCGATTGGCTGTGCTGGCGTTGCCAACATCGGATTCGACAGAGGCATTGCGTGTCCGCGCGGCCCGGGTTACGCTGTGGCGCAGGTGTGCGTTGGGCAGCCAGCGCCCCGATGGTGAAATTGGTAGACACTGCGGACTTAAAATCCGCCGCTTTCCTGAAAAGGGGCGTGCCGGTTCGACCCCGGCTCGGGGCACCACTACGATTCAATCATGTCAAGTTACAACGCTCCCTTTGAAATTCATGTCCACGGACAGGTCCAGTTGCGCGCCGATGCCAGCTTCGACCAGCTCCAGGAGGCGCTCAAACCCCTTTGGAAATACGCAGGTGCCCGCTCGCTGGCCGATGGCGCGGCCAGCGCCTACGAAGAAGAGCCTGGCATCAAGTTCGATGCACAAGAGCATCTGTTGCAGATCTGCTGGACGGTGCGTGGCGACGAAGATTTTCGCCAGTCGCTCGACGAGATGTGCATGAGCCTCAACGAACTGGCCGAACAGGGCGCTGCCATCGAGGTGACGTTCTATGACGCCGATTTCGATGAAGACGAGGAAGACGACGGCACCGAGTCGCGCGACGACTTCATGATGCTGTTCGTGGGCCCCACGCCAGCGGCCATCATGCAGGTCCAGCGCGATTTGCTGGTGCAGGATGTCGTGAACATGATGGAGCGCCATTTCGATGGTGCCGAACTCGGTGGCGTGGTGGCCGAGATCGACAAGCTGTTCACGCAGCGTTTCGATGCCCTGGTCAATTCGCTGGAAATTGGCAAGCCTCCGCGTGGATCCGGCGGGCCAGGCGGCTCGGGCGGCGGCCACAGTGGCGGGCGCCGGCCGCGCCACCTTCACTGATAACGTTGATTCAGTGGCTGCAGTGCCAAGGGTTTCGCCCGGCATGCTGTGCGGCGCAGCCTTTGCCGGTGACTTTATGAAGACCGATCTGCCCTACCTGCGCACCTACCCTGAATCGCTGCAAGACCAGGCCCGGCATTTGCTGGGTCAGGGACAGCTGGGCGCGGTGCTGCAGCACAAGTATCCCGAGTCCCACGCGGTGCGCAGCGACAAGGCCTTGTACGACTATGCTGCGGCACTCAAGTCACGCCACCTGCGCAACGCAGGCACGGTGAACAAGGTGGTTTTTGACAGCAAGATCCATGTCGTGCGCCATGCGCTGGGTTTGCATACTTCGGTGTCGCGCGTGCAGGGCAACCGCCTTGCGGCCAAGCATGAGATTCGCGTTGCGGCCATGTTCAAGCAGGTTCCAGACGAGTTCTTGCGCATGATCGTGGTGCATGAGCTGGCCCATTTGCGCGAAAGAGACCACGACAAGGCGTTCTACAAACTGTGCGAGCACATGGAGCCGCAATACCACCAGTACGAGTTGGATGTGCGCTTGTATCTCACGCATCTGGAGCATGCAGGCGAGCGCTTGTGGGCGCTGGATTAGCTATCTATTGAATAGCTGCTCGCGCTTTACCAGTAAGCGCTACGACCTGATTTGACCTAAGGGCTCGTAAAGTAATAAGTTGTGCATTTTGACGGCCGGATTTGGGATGCA
>WOZN01000074.1:3144-5918 GCA_011620245.1 Acidovorax sp. | reverse complement strand
GCGAAAGCGGCGCGCGGTGTCGGGGTCGGCCTCCTGCAGAGCGTAGTATTCCTCGACCGCGCCGATCAGCACGATCTTCACGTCCACATCCACCGCCTCGGGCTGCAGCGCGATGGGCGTCGTGGGACCGTGCGCGGCGGCGGCGTTGCCCTCGTCGATCTGCAGGCGGCTGTTGCGCAGGAACCGCCGCAGCCGTGGCCACAGGCCCTCGTCTTCGACCAGGTCGCGCAGGTGCAGCACGATGAAACCACCGTGGGCCTTGAGCAGGCTGCCCGCGCGGATGCCGGAAAAATCGGCGTGCGGCGGGTCGGTGTCGGTCTGCAGTTCGATGGCGCCGAACAGGCTGCGCATCTGGGGGTTGTCTTCCATGATCACGGGCGCGCCGTTGCGTTCGCTGTTGTCCACGGCCAGGTTCACCTGGCAGCGTGCCAGCAGGTCGGCCAGGTGCTGTTTGCGCTCGCCCTCGGCATCTTCATCGTCGTCGGTGCCATTGCCCGCCTCGAACAGTTCCAGGTGCGCCAGCACTTCGCGCTCGACCTGGTCGAGCCACTGGCCCAGTTTGGCGGCATCTTTGATCTGCTTTTTGAGGCCCTGGCGGATGTCTTGCACTGCGTGTTCGATCAGCGGCTTGATGGTCTGGCGGCGCAAATTCGCCAGGGCTTCGTCGCGGGCGCGCTCCAGGGGGCGCATGGTTTCAAGAAAGCGGGTGATTTCGGCGCGCAGGGCATGCTCGGCGGCATCTATCTCGGCGCGGCGTTCGCGCGGCAGGGCCAGTGCCTCGTTCTCGGTGAGCGGTTGGCCCTTGTCGCCCGTCAGGGTGAACACCATTTGGCCTCCTTCGCGCGAGAGGCGAAAGTGGTGGGCCTCGGCGAAGGCATCGAGCGTGGCAAAGGCGCTGGCTTCCTGGGCTTGCCAGGCTTTGTGGATGGCTTCGGCTTCGGCCTTGCAATCGGGGCCGGACAGGCGCTTGGGGATGTCGGTCTGCAGCATCCTGGCCATCTCCTGCATGGCCACGCGCAACTGGCGCCCCTGGCCTGCGGGCAGGCGCAGGGCGCGGGGGCGCTCGGGGGCGTCAAAGTTGTGCAGGTAGCACAGGTCGGGCGGCACGGCGCGCTGGGCTGCCGCCGCCTGCGTGGCCTGGCGCAACAGCGAGGTGCGACCGCTGCCCACTTCGCCCAGCACGAACAAATGGTAGTCGGGCTGCTGCAGGCCCAAGCCAAACAGCGTGGCGGCCTGGGCGCGTTCCTGCCCGATCCAGGGCAGGGACATGTCTTGCAGTTCGGCGGTGCTGGTGAAACCCAGGGATTCGGGGGCGATGGTCAGCCGCAGCTGCTGGGGTTCAAGGGCGATGGCGGGCATGGGCGATGGCGTAGGTGCAAGCGGCATGGGCCTGCGCACGGCGCAAGGCGGGTGGCAGGTTGCTGCATTCAAAATATGGATAAAAATGGCCTCTAGCCCTTTGTGGACAAGCGCTGCCAGCTATGAAAATAATAGTCATTGCGCCGCGGGGCAGGCCCCCGCAGGCGCGCCACCCGCCAGCGCCCGGGCGCGTGCATCGGCCAGCGCGGCCGCATCGGGCGCCGTGGTGGGCCAGCCGGCCAGGTGCTGCTGGGCCACCTGGCTCAGCGCGGTGATCCAGGCGGGGCTGTCGTTCAGGCAGGGGATGTAGTGAAACTCTTTGCCGCCGGTGTGCAGGAAAGCCTCGCGCAATTCCATGTTGATTTCTTCCAGCGTTTCCAGACAGTCGCTGGTGAAGCCGGGGCACACCACGTCCACGCGCCGGGTGCCCGCGCGGGCCATTGCTTCGATGGTGGGCTGGGTGTAGGGCTCCAGCCACCTGGCCTTGCCAAAGCGCGACTGGAAGGTGAGCTGGTATAGCTCTTTGCGCAGGCCCAGGCGTTCGGCCAGCAGGCGGCCGGTCTTGAGGCTTTCGCAGTGGTAGGGGTCGCCCCGGTGCAGGGTGCGCTCGGGCACGCCGTGAAAGCTCATCACCAGCTTGTCGGGCCTGCCATGGTGCTTCCAGTGGGCTTCGATGGAGCGGGCCAGGGCGTCGATATAGCCCGGGTGGTCGTGGTAGCGGTTGACGAAGCGCAGTTCGGGCACGCTGCGCGTGCGGGCGGCCCAGCCATAGACGGCGTCGAACACGCTGGCCGTGGTGGTGCCGGAGTATTGCGGGTACAGCGGCAGGACCAGGATGCGGGTGGCGCCCTCGGCCTTGAGGGCGTCGAGCTCGCTGGCAATGGACGGGCTGCCGTAGCGCATGGCGTGGCGCACCAGCACGTTGTGCCCGGCCTGGCCCAGCCAGCCGCGCAGCAGCGTGGCCTGTCTGGCGGTCCACACCGCCAGGGGCGAGCCTTCGGGCGTCCAGACGGCGGCGTATTTCGCGGCGGATCTGGCCGGCCGGGTGCGCAGGATGATGCCGTGCAGGAGGGGCCACCAGGCCAGTCTGGGAATTTCGACCACACGGGGGTCGCCCAGAAAATCGGCCAGATACCGCCGCACGGCAGGGGCCGTGGGCTCGTCGGGTGTCCCCAGGTTGCACAGCAGCACGGCGGTGCGCTCGGCTTGCCCATGGGTATAGGGTGGTTCGGTTCGGAAAGACATGCCGCATTCTCACGCAAGGCGGGCCATGTGCCGGCATGGGCCTGGATGTCCGGGGCGCCGCTTGCGGTGCGCGCAACGGGGTCAGGAATATGCCTTGGCGCGGCCCTTGCCCTGTTCCCAGCGTGACTTGCAGGCCACGCAGTGCTGCGTTTGCGGCTCGACCTTGAGGC
>WOZN01000074.1:0-3044 GCA_011620245.1 Acidovorax sp. | reverse complement strand
TCCCAGCGTGACTTGCAGGCCACGCAGTGCTGCGTTTGCGGCTCGACCTTGAGGCGCTCGAACGGAATGCTGCAGCCGCATTCGGCGCACAGGCCATAGCTGCCGTCTTCCATGGCCTCCAGCGCGTGGTCGATGCGTGCCAGGTCGGCCGCGTCGATGTCGGTGAGCGTCTGGTCCACCTCGCGCCCCACGTTGCCCTGCACGATGCCGTCCTGGTCGGTGGCGGGGGGGGCGAGGTTTTCGCGGTTTTGCTGCATCTGTGCCTGCAGGTCGCGGCGCGCCGCCAGCAGCAGGGCCTTGAGTTCTTCGCGTTGGGCGGCGGTCAGTGTTTCGTTCATGTTTTCTCCTATGGGGTTGATCTGTGTGGCCTATTGCCGGGCAGGGCGGTGATCTGGCGGCGATGGGCTGCCCGAAAACCTGTCATTCATTCCTGCCATGGGCCATGGCTTGCATCGATTGTCCATCAGCCGGCCCTTCGGCCTGCGCGGGGCAATAGCAGGGCTACGCAAAAAAAGCCTCCGGCACCCGTGTTGGGGGCGCTGGAGGCTATGGAGCAATGCGACGGCAGATTTCGGGCCCTGCCGCCCCGGCCCGTGAAGGGATCAGAATTTGACAGTCAATCCCGCGCTGACCGAGCGGCCCATGCCCGGTACGCTCACACCCCAGGGCACGGCCGTTGCGGCCATGGTCATGCCCTGGCCGACGTAGGCACCGCCCTGAGGGTGGTTGTAGAAGCGGTTAAACAGGTTGTCCAGCCCCAAGTCCAGCCGCACCTGCTTCCACTCGTAGCTGGCGTGCAGGTTCATGAGGCCATAGCCGGCGGTGGGCAGCTCGTTGCGCACGGCAGAGACATGGGTTTTGGCATTCACCATCAACAGCTCGGCGGTTCCCGTCCAGGCACCCAGGCGCTGCTGCATGGCTATGCGGGCGTTGAGCGGCATGATGTTGTAGAGGTGATCGCCCGTGGTGCGGTTCTTGCCGTGCACGTAGCTCAGCATGCCGCTGAGCGTGAACTGGCCCCAGTTGGCGGTCTTGCCCAGGTCGGCAAACCCCGAGAGGTCCAAGCCATGCAGGCGTGCATCCTGGTTGGCGAACTGCAGGTACACAAAGCCTTTCGTGGCGGTGAGGTTGGCATTGCTGCATGCCGCCATGGCGCCGCTGCCGCCGCCACAGCGCCGGGCGTCGATGTAGTCGTTCACGTAGCTGAGATAGGGGGTGAGCTTCATACCCCAGCGCGCGCCCGTGGCGTCATGCCAGTCGGCGGTGGCGCTCAGGGTGTTGGCCACTTCGGGTTTCAGGTCGAGGTTGCCCACATAGCCATTGCCGTCGCCTGCGAGGTTGATCATGCGCATCGCCATGCCGCCGGTGGACCAGGTGTAGCGCTCGTACAGGTTGGGCGAGCGCGTCTTGTGCGCAAAGCCGAACTCATAGCTGGCGTTGGCGCTGGGTGTGTAGCGGGCCAGGGCGGTGAAGTCGATGTTGTTGTCGTGGCGTTTGCGGTCACGCGCATTGAAGGCGCTGGCGTCGGCCGCGTAGCCGCTGTTGTAGCCCTGCACCTCACCGCTGTCGCTGCGCACATGGCTGCTGCGCAGGCCGATCTGCGACAGCCATTGCGGGCTCCAGCGCGCCTCCCATTCGCCGAACACATCGAAGCGGTTGCGCTCGCCGTCGCGGATATTCCAGAAGGTGTTGGGCGCCATGCCGCCGCCCGAGGGCGGCCACCAGTCGTCCAGGTTGTATTGCTGCGCCTCGGCACCCACGCGCAGGGTGTCGCGTGTGCTCAGGGTGATGTCGCCCTTGACCCGCACGCCGGTGGTCTTGCCCTCGGTGTCCATGGGCATGCCGGGCACGTTGTTGGTGGGGCCATACCAGAACTGCTTGTCCTGGCCGAAGTTCATGCTGTGCCGGGTTTTCTCGTGGTAGGCGCGGGCCTGCAACTCGCCCCAGTCGTACTGGCCCTTGTAGCTCAGGTTGAACTGGTGGCTGTCGTTGCGCGTCATGTCCATGCGCTGGTTTGGGAAGTTCTGGTAGGGAATGTCTTGCAGGCCCAGGCGCATTTCAACCAGGTGGGCATCACTGCGCAGCGCATACACCAGCGAATGGTTGCGGGTTCTGTAGCTGGACGAACCCACCTCGTCGCCATCCAGCCACTGTGTGGGCTTGTCGCTGGCGGCAGCGCCCGCAGCCTTGAAGTCCCGGGCCGCCTTGTAGTTGTCGGCCTCGGCGGTGGAGCCGTCGTAGCGCAGGCTCATCTGCTCGGTGGCGTAGGTGGTCGAGAGGTTGGCGCCCATGCCATCGCCGTTGCTGCGGTAGAAGGTGCCGACCTGGCCCCGGACAAACCGGCCCTCTCCGGGAAGTGCGAATTCGGGTGGCGGGGAATCGACCTGGATGGTGGCGCCGATGCTGTCGCCGCCCACGCTGACCGGCGTGATGCCGGCGAATACCCGCACGCTGCCCACGCGCGTGGGGTCGATGTACGACAGGGGCGGGTTCATATGGTTGCCGCAGGAGGAAACGAGATCCATGCCGTCCACCTGTATGCGCAGGCGATCGTCGGCCATGCCGTGCACGCTGGGCAGGCTGGAGACACCGCCCGCGCCAAACAGGCTCACGCCCGGCACGGTGCGCAGCAGGCTGGCGGTGTCGCTGCTGGCGGTGCGGCCAGACTGGATGGCGTTGGCGTCCACATGGGTGGCGCCCACAGGTTCGACGGCGGCCTTGGATGCCTTGATGGTGACGGTCTGGAGCGCGGCCTCTTGTTGTGCGAGCGCGGCAAAGGGAAGGGCTGCGAGCAGGGCACACAGAGGGCGCAGGGCAGCAGGAAATGGGCGGCCGCGATGGACGCACAAGCGGGTGTGGGTGTGGGTGGTCATGTCTGTGAAATGAACATGACTTACGCAAAACAGGCCCAGGCAAGCAGCCTGCCGCAAAGGCACGTACCACAAAGGCACGTGCCGTTACGGCATCCTTATTTGCGTAAGTCCAAATGAAAAATGATCCTAAAAACGGCAGTTGGATGCGCCCGCCGGTGCCGTGATCGGGGT
>WOZN01000118.1 GCA_011620245.1 Acidovorax sp. | reverse complement strand
CATGCGCCCAAAGGCGCGGTTTTATGTGCCGCATAGCGTCGAACACTACACTAGATTTTCAGCCACGGGCGTCGCAGCTTCATGCGGCCCCACAGCACCACGAGGGCCGGCAGCAGCAGCAGTTCCAGCAGCTGCCCGGACATCAGGCCGATGGCGGTCAGCAGGCCGAAGCGGGATGTGGGCACGAAGCTGGAGGTGCTGAGCAACAGGAACTGCGAAACCAGCAGGAACGAGACCGCCAGCACAGCCTTGCCCGATGCCTCGATGCTTCGGGCGATGGAGAACACGACGCCCGCGCCTTTGTTCCGCCGCGTCTGGTAGTGATAAAAAATGTGGACGGTGTCGTCCACCGTGATGCCGAGCACCACGCCGGCGATGAGCACGGTGGCCATGTCGAGGTAGATGCCGGCCGCGCCCATGAGCATGAAGACAAAGAACAACGGCGCGAGGTTGGGCAGCATGCTGATGACCGCCGCCGGTACGGATCGCCACAGCAGCAGCATGATGATGAATATCTGGCCGAAGGCGCCGGCAAAGCTGCGCAACTGGCCCAAGACCAGCAGATCCTCCTGATCGGCAAACAGTCGCCCGTAGCCCGCCATCTGCCACTTCAAGTGAGGGGCTTCGACCTTGGCGATCATCTCCTCGACCTTGTCGATGACTCCCTGAATGGCATTTGCGCCGTGCACGTTGACGTTGAGAAGAATGCGCATGCGCTGGTAGTCGTTGTTCACCAGTTCCTGCAGATCGCGGCCGTCGTAGATCAGCAGCAGCTGGGCCAGCATGCGGTCGTTCGCGGGCAATGCGCGAAAGGTTTTGTCTTCGCCGTTGAATGCCCAGTTCATCTCTTCGACGATGTCCATCATCGACAGGGTGCGGTCCACCTCGGGCAGAGACTCCACCTGCGTCTGCAGCGCCTTAATCTTGCGCAGCAGATCGACGTTTTTGAAGGCATCGCGGCCGGCGCCATCGATCACGATCTCGAGCGCCGTCACCCCCACCAGTGCCGACTCGACCTTGGCGGTGGACATGGTCAGAGGATGCGATTCGTTGAAGAATTTGAGCAGATCGGACTCGGCTTGAACCTTGAGCACCAGGGCCGTGCCGGCCACCGATATAACCACCAGGCCTCCCACCACCCAGCCCGCATACCGGATGCCGATGCGCGCCAGGCCGAACGAGAGGCGCCGCGTCCATTCGAAGCCACCACCGCCCTGGGCCCACGGCCCGTGGTCGTACTTCACCAAGAAAGGCGGGACGAGGTGGAACACCACGAAATAGATTACGAGCACGCCGATGGCACACACGAAGCCGAACACCTGAACCGGCGGGATCGGCACCAGCACCAGGCTGATCATGCCAGCGGCCGTGGTTAGCACGTTGAACACGGCAGGTGTATTGACCTCCTGCAAGGCCAGGATGACGCGCTGGGGGCGGCGGAATCCCGCATCCCGCATGCGCTTGAGGGCTGCGTAGAGGTGCAGCAGGTTGGCCGTCGTGTAGGCCGAAATCAAGGTCGGCACCATGGCTGTGACCAGTGTGTAAGGCTGGCCGCTGAGGGGAATCAGCGCCACGCAGGCGATCACCGAGGTGCTCATCGCCACGGCCCCGATGACCACCGGAATCACGCGTCCAACGACCCAATACAGCAAGGCCAGGCCCAGACCCATGACCAAAGGCGTGAACACGATGGTGTCGCGCAGCATCGAGCGCATCTCTGCGGCATCCAGGGCGACGGTTCCCGCCACCGCTTCCAGGTGGGTGTCCAGTTTTTGTTCCCGTACGGCGGCATGGAACGCATCTTCGATCGACTGTCGCTGTCGGCTTTCGCTGAGCTTGTGGGTTCGCACCACCACCGCCAAAGCCTTGCCGTCGGTGGATGCGAGCCAGCGCGGCATGAAACGGTCACCCAGCACGCGAGTCTTGCGATCTTCGGGCGACTCGGTGTCCAGCTGCGTTGTATCGATCAGAGGAGCGACCAAGAAGCCGTCTGCACTGCCGACAATGTGATCTACCCGTGTGACGGCGAAAACCCGATCCACGTCAGGGTGTTTCGCCATGTTCTGCGCGATGCGATCCAGCGCACCGAGCACCGGGGCGGAGTAGATGTCGTCGCCGCGGAAAAGACCGATCAGGAATTCGTCGCTGGGAAACTCGGCGCGCAACTCGCGTTCGAGCACGGTGGCGGGCGCATCCTGCGGAAAATACAGGCCGGGGGCATTGTTGAGGTTGAGCCTGAGCAACAGGCCGGCACCCATCACGTGGATGAGAGCGATGATCGTGATCGCTGTTTTCATGCGCACAATGCCAGGCTGGCGCACGCTCTGTATGAGCGTGTGTTGCCTCATCCGCAACATAAAATTGCGCAGCCAGTCGATCATGTGCATGCCTCCGCTTGGAATTCGATGGAGATTTTCACGTTCAGAACTTTCCCCGCCAACCCACCATGAAGATGTCGTCGCGCCGGTAGAAGCCGCCCAGAGTGTTGTCCGCTCCGCTGAACAGGTGCGCTGCCAGGTAAATCTCCTGCTGGTCGATGCCTGTGTAGGCCAGCTGTGGGTTGAAGTAGCGATCGCGGCCGTTGAGCCCCAACGAGAAGCGCAGGTCGGCGCGCCAGCGCCCATTGGCAAATGGATGTTCAATTTCACCCGTGAGGCTGTAAATCCGGGTGCGGTCTAGTACGGCCTGGTTGGTGAAAATGCGTTGACCTGCCAGCTGCAACGTCACCCGCGTTTCCCTGTCACCTGGAAAGAACTCAGCGCCGACCACGACATTGAGTGCGGGATCGGTCCGGAACTGGAAGGTCTGGGTCGTCAGGGGCACATCGCTGCTCAAGGCGGCCTCCATGCGCCATGTGGCGCCCATGCGCTCTGCCTCTAGTTCGGCCCCCACCACCGTGCTGAACGGATGCACTGCCTGCAGCACCACCGGTGCGCCCAGAATCACTTTGTAATAGGGCTGTGATTGTCGGACGCGCTGAACGCTGAAGCCATAGTCGAAGTCCTCGCCCTCGGCCGTCAAGCGCAGGCCGGCGCCACCGGCCCCATTGATGTCTGCCTTGACCACTTGCGCACCCACGATGCCCGGCAGGTTTCCAATGCTCAGGATACGACCGTTGACCGTATCCACAGGGTTCCACGCGCTCCTGGCGTGCGGCATGACCGCATCATCGAATACCGGCAGCAAGACCCCATCGAGCTTGAAGCCTTCGCCGAAATACTCCGCGCGCACCGCGGGCACGGCGCGCCGACGATCGGGCAGTTTGTCGAGGATGGCGCGGGAGAAGTCCACCCGGCCCATGCGATCGGTCGGGGAGATCTCGTCAACCCGTCCCCACAACACGTTTTGGGTCCCCAGGGTCACCCGCACGTTCTTTTGCTGCCAGCGCAGGTAGTTTTCGGAGTAATCCAGCCGCACCCGGTCGAAGTCGCGATCACCGTATTGCGCGTGGGCGTCGAGCCGCGCGCCCAGGGCATAGCTCCAGTTGCCGCTGCTGCCCTGCAGGCTCACGGCGCCCCGCGCCAGGGCACTGCTGGATGCGCCTGGGGCGTCGGTGAACCCGCCCGTCTCCAGACGAAGTGCGTCCACCTGGAGACCTTCAGCCCATGTCGCCAGCGGCACTACGCCCAGCGCCCCCAACAACACCAGCCCCGACCGGCTCCAGGCCCTCCGCATTTGCCGACCCCCCATGAACAATGCTCCTCGTCTGATAGTTGAGTTGGCTTCGATCCCGCCACGGCCGCGCCACCGTGACCAGGGGGTTCAGGGGCGTAACTCTCGCTCTATGCGCTCGTCGGCCAGAGCGCGCGAGGTGAACAACGATTCCGGCAGGTTGCGGTCGTACAGCACCTTGCCCACCGTCAAGCGTGTCTGGTGACCGCTGCCAAGGTCGCTCAGCGTGCTGTCCATGGCGGTCCAGTAGCCCTGAATCAGCGCACGCTTGGTGATCAGAAGGCGCTTGCTGGGTTGGTCTGCATTGTGCTCAAAGAAGTCGATGCGCAGGGGCAACAGGCTCTCGGGGTCGATCCAGCTCACCCGGCGCAGGTACACCGAGTTGCCCGCCTCCACCGGCACACTCTCCAGCACCTCGCAGTCGGTATCGCCTATGCGCTCACGCGCCATCAGACGGTGCTTGTCCATGGTCGGCTTGCGATCGCGCAGATCCTCGAAGTAGTAGTCGGAGTTGACGAAACGCCCGCCTTTGCGGTTGGAGTCCACCCGGCGCACGCGCTGCATGGCCGGCAGGTAGATCCACTGGCTGGACACACCGTCCGCCCTATCGAGCGTGAGAAGCCCGGTGCCTTGGATGTCCGCCGGATCCGTGAAGCGGATGAGGGTGGAGATATCGCCGCCCTTGCCGCGGGCCCGGAACAACAGCATGCTGCGAACCCGTGGCGGCTTGCCTTCCTCGGTGAGCGACATGGTCACCACCGAGCTTGCATCCCTGCCATCGGGCCGGTCATACACGCGCTGGGCCAGCTTGGCGCCGTCATTGGCCAGTGCTGCCGCGCCAAAGCCGCCCAGCGTGATCAAGAGCATGGCGGCCATGAGGCGTTGCGCCACGCGCCGGCTCAGCGCGCGGCGCGAGGAATCGAACCATGTCCACCGAACCAGTCCTGTCATGCTTGCCCCTTCATGTGCGTCTGCCTGGCGGCCAGTCTAACGCAGGGTATGTGCCTGAGATGTTTCTTTGCGCTTGCCATGGCCCCAAGCCGCTTGCCGAAGGCGGGTCGGCATGACTGCACAGTTGGCCCAGAAGCCAAAACCGGAAACCCCAGCTTGGCGACGCGCGCAAGCAGCGAAAAAGCACCACGCCACGGAGTCGGTGCAATGCTTCCAAAATAATAGCTATCAGCGCTTGCTGTGAAAGGGCTAGAGGCCAAAAAGGCTTGAAAATGGCAGAACAGGTCCAGGCGAAGCCCGGAGAAACGGAAAACCCAGCGCTGAACAACGCGGCTGTGAAGAACCCTGGTCAGGTGTCGGCCGTCATTTTCGCCAGGCGTTTTTTCGCCACGAAACTCTTGAGCCGTTGCAGCGGGTTGCGGTTGCCCATCCACAGTCGGCGGTGGTGAAACCGGTTCAGCCGCGCATCCAGATAGGTGTACCAGGGCACGCACTGCAGGTCTTGCGGATGCAGGAGGGCAACCAGGGCCTGCGTGGTGATGAAACCCGTGCACAGCTTGCACCCCGCAATCGAGCTGGGCCCCTTGCGCGCCTTCAGATTGATGGTTTTCGGGTCGAGGTATTTCAGGTGATGGAGCTCGGGGGAAAATCCCAGCATGAACTGCACGATCTTTTCGTCGTCGCTCATCCCGGGCTGGATGGCGAAATAATCGGCATACGACATGCCCTTGGGGCCGAATGCCAAGACCCCCGCGCCCAGGCCCAACGGCACTGCGGCAATGGTGGCCAGGCCCCGGGCGGTGGCCGCGTTCACCAGCAGGGGGTGCATGTCAACCGCAAAAGCGTCGATCGCATCCACTGCCAGGTCCACGCCCTGCAAAAAGGCGTCGATGTTGCCTGGGTTGATGCCGTCATCGAAGGTCGTGATGCGCAACTCGGGGTTGATCGCCAGCGCCACTTCCACCATCACGCCCAGTTTGCGACGGCCGATCGTCTCGGTGTTGGCGCCGTACTGCCGGTTGAAGTTGGTCAGCTCAAACGCGTCGAATTCCGCCACATGAAAACCGCCCACGCCTGCGCGCACGAGGCTGATCAGAGAGTCGCCACCGACGCCGCCCATGCCGGCAATGGCGACCGTGCAGTTGCGCAGGCGATCGTGTTCTGCGGTGCTGACGACGCCGATGTTGCGGCTGAAGGCGTCTGGGTAGTTGAAATTTGGCAAATGCGACCTCCTGTTTTTAGCCCCTATGGTGTCACTTTTTTGGCGGGCACAGTTGCATGTAGGACTTACGCAAACAAGGATGCCACAACGGTACGTGCCTTTGTGGCAGGCGGCTTGCCTGGG
>WOZN01000385.1 GCA_011620245.1 Acidovorax sp. | reverse complement strand
GTTCATCCACCAGGGGCGCCTCTGAGGAGCGAAGCCTGTGAGCATAGCATGGGAAATCAACCGAAGCCAAAGCCGCGCAATGATATTGCTGCTCACACCCTCCACTTTTCCAGCAACTTGTCCGGCCCCAGACTGTCATAGCCCTCAAACGGTTGATGGATCCACGGATTGGTGGACAGGAACTCCACCGAGTAGTCTGGCGTGAATGTTGACACTCCCTTGGTCCAGATAACGGCGCTGCGCAACTGCGAGATCGGGGCGTAGTTCGTCTTCAACATTTCGATCACCGCGTGCAGCGTGTGGCCGGAGTCCGCCAGATCATCGACCAACAAAACACGTCCAGCGATTTCAGCTTTGGGTGTGGTGATGAAGCGCGCGATATCCAGATGGCCCTGCACCGTTCCGGCGTCAGCCCGGTAGGAACTTGTCGACATGATTGCCAAGGGCTTGTCAAAGATGCGGCTCAGGATATCCCCAGGACGCAACCCACCGCGAGCCAGACAAAGAATGGTGTCGAACTCCCATCCCGACTGATGCACCTTCAGCGCCAGTTTTTCGATAAGACTGTGGTACTCGTCATAGCTCACATAAAGATGTTTGCCGTCTTCCGTCAACATATTCACTCCTGAATTAATAGCTGGTAGCACAATGAAATTGAGCACTCAGGGAGGTCATGCCACGTAGGGATGGCGCATCAGGATGGTGTGATCACGATCCGGGCTGGTCGAGATCATGGCAATCGGCACACCCGTGACTTCAGCAATGCGTTCAAGGTATTGCCTTGCGCTCAGGGGCAGCTTGGCATAGTCCGTCACACCAACCGTGGAATCACTCCAGCCTGGCAGCGTTTCATATACAGGTTGGCAACGTGCAGTGTCGTCTGCACCCATTGGCAACAGATCAATCAACT
This sequence comes from Acidovorax sp., assembly GCA_011620245.1. GTDB lineage: Bacteria > Pseudomonadota > Gammaproteobacteria > Burkholderiales > Burkholderiaceae_C > Acidovorax. The sequence goes on along the minus strand of WOZN01000385.1, from coordinate 5,064 downwards.
CCCCGTCGAGCTCGTAACCGGTGCACAACTTCAACTCCTTCAGACCATCGAGGACATCCAGCTTCGTGATGCACAGCCCTGACAGGCCATTGACCTGTGCGCTGCGCTTAAGCAAGGCAGCATCAAACCATCCGCAGCGACGACTGCGTCCAGTGGTTACGCCCTTTTCGGCTCCCACGGTGCTCATGTGATAGCCCGGCGTTCCCGGCTTTTCCCAATCCAGTTCGGTAGGAAAGGGGCCGCCGCCCACGCGTGTGCAGTACGCCTTGGTAATGCCGAGGATGTAATGCAGCATGCCGGGACCGACACCCGAACCCGCCGCGGCGTTGCCTGCGACGCAGTTGCTAGAGGTCACATAAGGGTAGGTGCCATGGTCCACGTCCAGCAAAGTGCCTTGCGCACCTTCGAACAGCAGGTTGTCACCTGCCTGGTGCGCATCGTTAAGCTCCCGCGAGACATCTGCCATCATAGGCCTGAGCAACTCTGCATGGCGCATGGCCTCGGTGAAGACCGCATCGAACTGTACTTCACCATCACGGATGTAAGGCGTGAGATCATCGCCAAAAACGAACTTGCCTGATCCCAAAAAGGTTGTCAGCACATGGTTGTGCAAGGCGAGGAGTTCGCGCAATTTCGCGGCAAACCGTTCCGGGTATTTGAGATCCTGAACGCGCAGGGCACGGCGGGCAATCTTGTCCTCATAAGCCGGGCCAATCCCCCGACCGGTGGTGCCAATCTTTTCCGTACCACCTTGTTCACGGGCTGCTTCCCTGGCCACGTCCAGCGCCACATGGAATGGGAGGATCAACGGGCACGCTTCGCTGATGCGCAAGCGTGAACGCACTTCCACACCAGCTTTCTCAAGCCCCTCAATTTCCTCGAAAAGCTTGGCCGCAGACAGCACCACTCCGTTGCCGATGTAGCACTTGACCCCAGGTCGCATAATGCCACTCGGGATCAGATGCAGCGCGGTTTTCACACCATTGATGACCAGCGTGTGACCCGCATTGTGCCCCCCCTGGAAACGAACAACGCCTTGTGCACTTTCCGTCAACCAGTCCACCAGCTTGCCTTTGCCCTCGTCACCCCACTGGGTGCCGACCACGACCACATTGCGACCTTTGGTTGCTTTCATCTCAAACCCAATTCAATTGTCAGTTGCTTCAATAGCTTGCACGACCCACTGACCAGAAGCCCAAACCAGCTCTCGGTCGCAATGGAATTCATCAACTTCACTTTCATGCCCCGGCAGCACGCAAACCACGGTCTCGCCGCGGCTGCGCAGTGCCGAAATGGCAGCATGGACATCGCCCGAGTCTCCCCACGGCGCGCGGATGGCCGCCTTGAGCGCACGCGGAGACACCACACTGACCACCTGCTTGATATCAAGGCTGAAACCTGCGGCAGGCCGGTTGCGGCCAAACACGGCGCCGACTTCGTCATACCGACCGCCACGCACCAGAGCATCACTGGCTCCGGGGGCATAAATGGCAAAGCGCACTCCGCTGTAATAGGCATAGCCCCGTAAATCGGCCAGATCAAAAGTGACACGAACGCCCTCCAGGCGGGACGCCAGCCACTTCAAATTCAATAGCAGCTCGCGCACGCCGGATATGCGTTTGAGGGCTTTTTCGGCCTCAACCAGAACCCCTTCATCGCCATAGAGCTGCAATAATGCCAGCAGCCCCTCGCGCGATGCGATGGGAAAATCGCGGGATAGAAAAGCCAACTCGCCGGCATCCTTGGTTGCCAGTGCTGCGTGAATGGCCTGAAGCAAGGTGCCATCAACCGCCACGCCTGCAAGCAAGCTGCGAACAATCCGCACATCGGCAAGGTCCACGGTTGTGTCTTGCACATTGGCTACCCGTAAGCAATGCAGGGCTAACAACAGCGCTTCAAGGTCCGCCTCCAGCCCGGCATGGCCATAGATTTCTGCGCCGAACTGCAGAGGCTCACGCGTCGCATGGGGGCGGTCGGGCCGTGTATGCACGACCGGACCGCAATAACACAGGCGGGTGACGCCCTTGCGGTTGAGCAGGTGGGCATCGATGCGGGCCACCTGGGGCGTGGTGTCGGCACGCAGCCCCAAGGAGCGGCCAGAGAGCTGGTCCACCAGCTTGAACGTCTGCAAACCGAGCGCCTCACCGGTACCCGTCAGCAGAGACTCCAGGTGCTCCAGCAGTGGCGGCATGACAAGCTCATAGCCATAGCAGCGGGCCGTATCAAGCAGCCCGCGACGCAATTCTTCGATGTGCCGCGCTTCGGACGGCAAGACATCGGCAATGTGATCCGGCAGGACCCAAGCAGACATGGAAAAATGGGTAGGCTGTTAAAAACGTGATTCTACCGGCAGGGACGAGCCACCCTGAAACTCCGCACGGGTTCAAGGGGGGGGGGGACGCCCCGCAGAATCAGACAAGCAGCATGGCAATGCCAGACACGATGCACACCAGCGCAAAAAAGCGGATCTGGCCATCGCGCAACTGCACCATCTGTGTAAAGACACGACGCCAGCTGACAGGTGACACGAACGGAAGGAGCCCCTCGATCACCAACACCAAAGCCAGCGCAGTCCAGAAACTATCGTGCAATTCCACGTGGCACGGCCGGTGGCATTATTTGCGCGCCGGCTGTGCGGCAGGGGAAGCCGAGCCACCCCGAAAAACCTTGAAGAAATCTGACGATGAAGGATCCAGCACCATGACATCGCTCTTCTTGCTGAAGCTGGCCTTGTAAGCCTCAAGGCTGCGATAGAACTGTGCAAATTGAGGGTCGCGGCCAAAAGATTCGGCATAAATGCGCGCCGCCTCGGCATCCCCTTCACCCTTGACTTTCTGCGCATCACGATAGGCATTGGCAATGGCAATCTCGCGCTGGCGATCGGCATCGGCACGGATCTTCTCCCCTTCCGCTGCCCCCGTTGAACGCAACTCGTTAGCTACGCGCTTGCGCTCTGCCTCCATCCGGCGATAAACAGATTCGGTGATCGCCTCGACATAGTCCACCCGGGTGATGCGGACATCCACCACATCCACCCCCCAAGGCTTGGCACCGCGGACGGTTGCCAGCACCTCGCGTTTCACGTCGGCCATCAAGTCCTCTCGCTTCAGTGACAGCAGTTCCTTGACGGTTCGCTTGTTGACTTCTTCCTGAAACGCATTGCGCACCACGCGATTGAGCTGCATTGCGCCAGCATTCTCATCCAGACCGACGTTGCGGATGTATTCGGTGGGCTCGGAAATGCGCCAGCGCACATACCAATCAATAACCACGCGCTGCTTTTCGGCCGTCAGCATAGGCTCGGTGTCCGTGCTGTCGAGCGTCAGCAATCGCTTGTCGATATAGGACACATTCTGAAATGGCGGCGGCAGCTTGAAGTTCAGCCCCGGCTCCGTGATGACTTCCTTGATCTGCCCCAAGGCATACAAAACACCAAACTGGCGCTGATCCACCACAAAAAGCATCGAGCTCATCAATGCAAGCGCTACCAGAACGGTAGAAGCAATAAGTCCAACTCTGTTCACAAGATGCTCCTAGCGGGTTTCGCGGTCACGCGTACGGCTGCTGTCACGCGCACGGGAATCGTTCGACAAACTGCCAGCCGGTGCCGACGGCGGCACAAGCGCTGCACCACCACTGGCAGGCGCCTCGACGGCTCCGGGTGACTGCGCGAAGCCCTGCATGATCTTGTCCAGCGGCAGGTAGAGCAGGTTCGACCCCTGCCGCGACTCCACCAGCACCTTGGTGACGTTGCCGTAAATCTGCTGCATAGACTCGAGATACATGCGGTCGCGCGTTACCTGGGGAGCCTTCTGGTATTCGGCCAGAATGGATGAAAATCGTTGCGCATCGCCCTGGGCCTGGGCCACGATGCGGGCCTTGTAAGCAGCTGCCTCTTCCTTCAAGCGGGATGCGGAACCGACTGCGCGGGGAATGATATCGTTGGCATACGCCTCGGCTTCATTCTTGGCCCGCTCTCTCTCCTGCCCTGCCTTCAATACATCGTCAAACGACGCTTGCACCTGCTCGGGTGGACGCACCCCCCCTTGCTGCAGATTGATACCGACCACCTCCACCCCGACCTTGTAGCGGTCAAGAATCGTCTGCATCAGAGTGCGTACCCGCGGAGCAATCTGATCACGCTCTTCAGCAAGCGCTGTGTCCATGCGCATCTTGCCAATCACCTCGCGCACGGCAGTTTCTGCCGCCTGCACCACCGCATCGGCCGGATTCTTGCTTTCGAAAAGCCAGGCCCGGGCATCGCTCAGGCGGTACTGGACGGCGAACTTGATTTCGACGATGTTTTCATCTTCGGTCAACATGGCCGACTCGCGCAGGCCTGTGCTCTTGATCACGTTGTCCCGCCCTACGTCGGCAGACCGGATCTGGGTCACAAAGACCAGTTCGTGGCGTTCGATCGGATAAGGAAGGCGCCAGTTGAAACCTGCCCCCTTGGTGCTTTGGTACTTGCCAAACCGCGTAATGACAGCCTGCTGGCCTTCCTGAACGATGAAAATTCCGGTCCCCATCCAGATCACAAACACAATACCAGCGATGAGCCCGATGCCCATGCCAGCATTCTTCATGTCCGGCTGAAAGCCACCACCATTGCCGCCACCGGGACCTCGCGAGCCGCCGCTTTTGTTACCGAACAGCCCCGCCAGTTTGCGGTTGAGGTCACGCCACAATTCGTCGAGATCGGGCGGCTGACCCGCAGACCCGGAACCACGCCCACGGCCTCCCGAAGGCTGCGTTGGCGGATGCTCCGGCTCGGGACGGTTGCCATCCTCGGGCTTGTCCTCGCCGCGCCCCCATCGTGGATCGTTCAGATTGAACATCCCACGAATGCGTTGCGGCAGCATGGCCCAGCGTGGGTTACGGTCTTGGAAATTCATGCGCAAAGTCTCTGGTTCTCTCTGGTGACATCGATTCAACCGGCATTGTGCCCAATCAAGGCGCCTGGATCGGGAATTCAGCGAGATTGCCTGGGGTCATGTCGGGCTGGGCCACCAGGAGGCTGTCGGACTTGGAAATCGTCGGCTGCAAATCGGCCGCAGCGGTCCA
>WOZN01000208.1 GCA_011620245.1 Acidovorax sp. | reverse complement strand
TCGATGCCGCCGATCATGAACAGGCTCATGGCCCGAAAGCCGTCGGCGTAGGTGATGCTGACTTTGGCCTGATCGGTCGGCGGGAGGCCGCGCGCGCCCTTGACCTCGACCCGGTCGGGGCCGACCTGCGTCAGCGTCACGCCAGTGAAGTCGCACACCACATCGGGCAGGATGTAGGCGCGCGGGTCACCGATTTCATAGAGCATCTGCTCGCCCACCGTGGAGGGGCAGACCAGCCCGCCAGTGCCTTCGGGCTTGGTGATGACGAAGCTGCCGTCGGCGCGGCACTCGGCGATGGGAAAGCCCATGTCGTCCCAGCCCGGCACCGACTCCCAGTCGGTGTAGTTGCCGCCGGTGGCCTGCGTGCCGCATTCGATCAGGTGGCCGGCCAGGCTGCCCTGCGCGAGCAGATCATGGTCGGCGGCGGTCCAGCCAAAGGCATGGATCAGCGGCGCCAGCGTGACCGCGCTGTCGACGCAGCGGCCAGTGACCACGATGTCGGCGCCGGCATCGAGCGCCGCGGCGATCGGGAAGGCACCCAGATAGGCGTTGGCGCTCATGACCTTTTGTGGGAAGGGGCTGCCCGAGAACATCTCCCGGGTGTTGGCCGAGCGCAGCGCCTCCACCTGCGGCATCAGGTCGTCGCCCAGCACGGCGGCGATTTTCAGATCGACACCTTCGGCCTGGGCTGCCGCCACCAGCGCGGCGCGGCAGGCAGACGGGTTGACGCCGCCCGCATTGGCAATGACCTTGATGCCGCGCGACTTCAGTTCCTTCATCAGGGGCTGGATTGTGGTCACGAAATCCGGTGCATAGCCCAGTGCCGGGTCTTTGGCCTTGGCGCGGCTGAGCAGCGACATGGTGATTTCGGCCAGGTAGTCGAACACCAGGACGTCGATGTTGCCGTGCTGCACCAGTTGGGCAGCGGCGAACTCGGAGTCGCCCCAAAAGCCCGAGGCGCCGCCAATGCGAAGGGTGTCTTTTTTCATGAATGTCTCCGGTTGATCGAGGGATGCGGGGTCAGCGCGGCGCAGTGGCCGTACTGCGCGGCCAGAACACGCGCCAGATTCCCTTCGCGGTGGCGCAGACCGTGCCCTTGGCATCCAGGAATTGCCCTTCGGCAAATGCCATCGTGCGGCTGACGCGCACCACATTGCCGCGCGCCTCGAAGCTGTCGCCCATGGCGGCGTTGAGGAAGGTGATGTCGAGGTTGATCGTGAACTGGCGCAGATCGAAGGGGTCGATGTCGGCCGCCTCGGGCATGGCCAGCAGCGAGGAAATGATGGCCCAGCCCAGCGCGCCGTCAAACATATAGGAGATGACGCCGCCATTGAGCACGGTGTCCGAACCGCCGCCGCCGCGTTGGCCGGGGAGGGCTTTGGGCAGTCGCACAATGGCCTGGCCGACGGCTGTTTCTTCAACGACCAGCCCTTGCGCCTTCAGAAAGGGGTTGTCGTTCCAGCTTTGCTTGTAAGCGGCGATGCGGTCAAGGTGGGGGGCGTTGGTCTTCATATGGGGCTCCTGTGGGGGTCTAAAAAGCGGATGGGATTCAACCTGGAAAGGGCAGTGGTTCGATGCGTTGCACATGGGCCGTCAATTCATGCGCCATGAAGCGCTGCGGTTGGGATGGGTTTCAGGCGCTGGCCGAATGGGTGCGCAGCAAGGCGTCGAGCGTGCTTTCCAGGTGTGCAATGCAATTGCATTCGCGCGCGATGTGGCAATAGGGGGCATAGCGCTTCATCTCCGAATCGCCCAGGCCCCAGAACGAGACCGGCTCGGGGTTGAGCCAGATGACCCGGCGCGCGCGCTGGTAGAGCTGTTGCATGACTTGCGCCTGGGCTTGGCCGCGGTTGTTGCGCGCGTCGCCGAGAATCAGCACGGTGGTGCGGTGATCGATGTCATCGAGCAACTGCGCCTCGATGTCGAGCAGCGTCTGCCCGTAGTCGGTGCCGCTGCCGCCCACCGCCTGCATCACTTTGTCGACCGCCTGTTCGACCGGCAGCGACTCGAAGGTGTCGCTCACCTCGACCAGGTGGTTGGTGAAAGCGAAGCTGCGCAGGTCGCTCACCTGCTCGCCCAGACTGTGCAGGAACAGCAGCAAAAAGCGCGCGTACTCGCGCACCGAGCCGCTGACGTCGCAGATGGCCACCACGCGTGGCCGGTCCACCACTTTGGAGCGCCAGAAGGTCTCGAACATCACGCCATCGTAGGCAGCGTTCTTGCGCAGGGTCTTGCGGAAGTCGAGCTGGCCGCGCACGCGCTTCTTCTTGCGCCGCGAGTGGCGATCAGCCAGCCGCTTGGCGATTTTGCTGACGATGACGTACATGCGCGCGAAATCACGCTTTTCGATGTTGGAGAGCTTTTGCGATTGCAGGAAGTCGTCGTGCAACTGGCGCGTCGGTGCCGTGCCGAAGAGCGCGAGTTTGCGTTCGACAAAATTGCGCACCTCCTCGAACAATTTTTTGCGCGCCCGTTCGAGGTCTTTGGCACGCTCGGGCGCCAGCGTCTGGCGTTTGGCGTCAGAGATTTCGCGGTCCAGCAGTTCCAGCCCCATGGCCTGCTGGATCTTCTGGGTGTAGTAGCCTTTTTGCGTGAAGAACCAGATGTCGGTCAGGCCCACCTCGCGCGCGGCTTCCTGCATGCGCTTGGCCAGCGCTGCCGAGTCACCCGACAGCAACAACTGCGACAAGGCCTGGCCGCCGCTGCCCTGGCAGCCGCCCGGCCCGCCGGAACCGGTCGCAGTCTGTTTGTCCTGGGCTGGGTCCGGCAGGTCTTGCGCGGCCATGGCGTCTGAAGCGGGCTTGGCCGGACCGCCTTGCGCGGCCATGTTTTCGAAAGAGTTGAAACGGAAGAAGCGGTCAAAGGCCTCGTCGTAAAGGGCGCGATCCGTGGTGGTTTTCGCCAGTGTCGTGCCCAGTGCGCTTTTCAGCAGGGTGCGGTCGCTCCAGCCGACCAGCGCCACGGCGCGCGCCGCATCGATCTGGGCGTTCAGGCTGATCTCGAGGTCGCTGCCGCGCAGCGCCTTGAAGAAATCCTCAAGCGTGGCTTGCACGGGAAATCTCCGCATCCTTGCGCGCCTGTTGCAGCAGGGTCGGCAGTTGCTCGCTGGCCGAGGCGATGTCCTGCTCGAACTTGAGGAAGACGCTGAGCGTGTCCTTCACCATGTCCAGGCTCAAGTGTTCGGCGTGCAGCAGCAGCAGCGTTTTGGCCCAGTCGATGGTCTCGCTGACCGAGGGCTGCTTTTTCAGATCCATCTGCCGCACCGCCTGAATGAAAGCGACGAGTTCGCGGTTCAGCGTTTCCGACAGGCCGGGCACGCGGCGCTCCAGAATGCGCCGCTCCAGCTTCGCCTCGGGGAATGGAATGTGCAAATGCAGGCAGCGGCGCTTGAGCGCGTCGCTCATCTCGCGCGTGTTGTTGCTGGTGAGAAATACGATGGGCTTGACCTTGGCCTTGATGGTGCCGAGTTCTGGCACCGAGACCTGAAAGTCGGACAGCACTTCGAGCAGGAAAGCCTCGAATTCGGGGTCCGACTTGTCAACCTCGTCCACCAGCAGCACGCAGCCGCGCTCCTGGTGCAGGGCCTGGTAGAGCGGGCGCGGCTCGAGAAAATGCTCGGAGAAGAACAGGTCGTCGTGCGCATGCAGCCGCTCGATCGAGGCCGCCAGTCCCACCGCGCCTTGCATCATCTCGCCCAGTTTGTCCTTGAGCAGTTGCGTGTAGAGCAATTGCTTGCCGTATTTCCACTCGTACAAGGCCTTGGATTCGTCCAGGCCTTCGTAACACTGCATGCGGATCAGGGGCACGTCGAGAATCTCGGCCATGCCCTTGGCCAGTTCGGTCTTGCCGACGCCGGCCGGGCCTTCGACCAGGATCGGCTTTTCCAGGTTGTAGCCCAGATAGACCGAGGTGGCGATTTCGCGGCTGGCAATGTAGTCGACCGCAGCCAGGCGCTGCGCCAGGCCATCAATGGAATCAAAGTGGGGTTGGTAGAGTGTTTTCATGGGTTTCCTTGGGGCGCAGCATTTTTTCGCCGGCTTGAAGTTGTCGGGATTCGGCGATGCCGCGGGCTATGCCCTGCACCAGGCGCAGGTCGCGCGCCAAGGCGAGCAGGGCTGGTTCTGGATTGTCCAGGGCCGTGGCAAAGGATTCACAGGCGCCTTGCCAGCGATCAAACAGGCGGCGCGCGCCCAGATTGAATGCCGCCAGCGCCTCATCGGGCCCATGCTGGTCCAGGTGCCGGGCGGCATGACGGGCCACGGGCGAGAGGGCATCGAGTTCGAGTTGCAAGCCACCCAGGTCCCGGGTCAAAGCCGGCGTGCGGGCTGCATTGCGCAACCAGCGTGCCAGGACATCCAGCTCGGCTTGCATGGCGCCAAGCATGGGGCCCAGCAGCAGCGCGTCTTCGATCGCGCGCAGCGGCCTTGCGATGGTGTCGAAAGCCTGCCCAGGCTCGCCCAGGCGCTGGCTTTCCGGCACCCGGCAGCCGACAAGGCGCAGGCCGCAATGGCCCAGCGGCGCCAGTCCGCGCATTTTGTCGTCCAGCTCGCGGGTCAGCCCCGGTGTGTTGGTCTCAACGACGAAGGCATCGAAGCGCTTGCGCCCCTCGTGTTCGCCGCTGACGGCCAGCACGATGATGGCATCGGCGGCCGGACCGTTGCTGACGAAGGCCTTGTGGCCGTCAAGGAGCCAGTCGCCGCCGTCCTGAACCGCCCGGCAGCTCAGGTGTTTGGGATGCGCGCCGGTGCCGGGCTCGGAGATCGCGAGTGCCAGCAATGTGTCGCCAGCCGCCATGGATCGCAGCAGCGCACGATGCCGGTCGCTGCGCAGATTCGGCGCCAGCACGAAACCCCCCAGCATCTGCTGCATCATCCACGCCATGCCCAGACCCAGGCTGGCGGATTCCCGGGCGACGATGCCGGCCACAGTGCTGACCTGCATGGCGTCCGTGACGGGCGGCCCGCCATCGCTGTCGAACCCCACACCGAGCAGGCCGCTGGCGCCGAGATGACGCCACCAGGCACGGGGGAAGCCGTGCGCGCAGTCGGGCGCTGGCGCACCCGACAAGGCCAGGCGCATGGCCTCGGGCAGCGCCGAAGGCGGCGTGTGCCGTGTGGGTGAGGCGGCGGACTTCATCGCGGGCTTCCGGCGTAAAACCCGAGCTGGCGCGCCGCCAGGTCGCGCATCACTTCTTCGGCGCCGCCACCGATGGCGTTGACCTTGACTTCGCGGTAGATGCGCTCCACCTTGACGCCGCGCATGAAACCGGCGCCGCCGTGCAGTTGCACCGCCTCGCTGGCGCAATAGGCCATGGTCTGGGTGGCCTGGTTTTTCAGCAGGCAGATTTCGCCCACCGGCGTGTCGCCCTGTTCGACGCGCCAGGCGAGCAATTCCAGCATGGCCTGGGTCGCCTCGACGCGCATGGCCATGTCGGCGAGTTTGTGGCGGGTGACCTGCTGGTCGATCAGGCGGCCGCCGAACATCTCACGCTCACGCGACCAGGCCAGCGCCTCGTCCAGGCAGACGCGGGCAAAACCGTTGGCGCCAGCAGCGAGAAAGATGCGCTCGCGGTTGAAATTCTTCATGATGGCCTTGAAGCCCTGGTTTTCCTGCCCCACCAGGTTTTCCACTGGCACGCGGCAATGGTCGAAATACAGGGAGGCGGTGTCGGAGCACCACCAGCCCATTTTTTTCAAGGGCGTTTGCGTAAAGCCGGGCGTGCCTTTTTCGATCAGCAGCAGCGACACGCCGCCCGGCCCCGGCCCGCCCGTGCGCACCGCCACGGTGTAGAAGTCGGCGCGCATGCCAGAGGTGATGAAGGTTTTCGAGCCGTTGACGACGTAGTGGTCGCCCTCCCTGCGCGCCGTGGTCTTGAGGTTGGCCACGTCCGAGCCGCCGGAGGGTTCGGTGATGCCGAGTGCGCTGATCTTCTCGCCCCGCAGCACCGGCGGCAAGACGCGCTGCTTGAGCGCCTCGCTGCCCACGTTGACGAT
>WOZN01000192.1 GCA_011620245.1 Acidovorax sp. | reverse complement strand
TGTCGTTGATGGTGTAGTTGCGCACATGGCCCATGTGCAGCTTGCCGCTGGGGTACGGCAGCATCGAGCAGGCGTAGAACTTCTTCTTGTTTGCGTCTTCCGTCACGCGGTAGGCGTCGGTGGCGGTCCAGTGGCCGTGCGCGGCGCGCTCGACGTCTTGGGGAGAGTATTTTTCTTGCATGGGGGCGCTGCTGGATAAGAGAAATGCAGCCGCGGGGCTGCTGTTTTGATCGATTTTAGGCGGTGGCTGGGGTGGCGCCCGGCCTTGCGCTGGTGGCTCAGGGCGCCGCAGCGGGCTGTTCGGCAACAAAACCGATGCGCTGGAGCCCGGCGCTGTGGGCTGCGCCCATCACCTCCACCACGCGGCCATAAGGCACGGCCGCATCGGCCCGCAGCTGCAGTTCCGTGTCGGGCCGGGCCGCACCGATGCGCTGGAGCCGCTCGGCCAGGGCCGCCTGCGACAGGGGCTGGTCATCCAGATAGGCCTGGCCGGTGCGGTCCACCACCAGGGTCACGAACTGGGGCGCGGCGCCGGGCGTGGCCCCTTCTGCGCGGGGCAGGTCGAGCCGGATGGAACTGGCCAGCAGGGGCGCCGTGAGAATGAAGATGGCCACCAGCACCAGCATCACGTCCACCAGCGGCGTCATGTTGATGTCGCTCATGGGCTGGGGCCCGGGGGTGCGTTCGAGGCGGCCAAATGCCATGTCAGGACTCCGGGTGCTGCGCCAGCAACTCGCGCAGGTCGCGCGCAAAACCTTCCAGATCGGCTTCTATGCGGCCGATGAAGCGGCCGGACACGTTGTAGGCCAGCACGGCCGGAATGGCCACCGCCAGACCGGCGGCCGTCATCACGAGGGCTTCCCCCACCGGGCCGGCCACGCGGTCGATGGTGATCTGACCGGCACCCGCCATGGCGGACAAGGCATGGTAGATGCCCCAGACCGTGCCGAGCAGACCGACGAATGGCGCCGTGGAGCCCACCGTGGCCAGCAACACCTGCCCCCACTGCAGCCGGCCCAGCGCGCCGTGCAGGGCATCGCGCAGCACGCGGGTGAGCTGCTGCGACAGGCTGCCGGATGCAGCCAGCGTGGCCTGTGCGCCGGCACCCGTCTGATTTGCTACTGAATTTGCAGCAACAACCAAAGGCAGGACAAGCGCCTCCCGGTCAAAAGACTGCAAACGCTGCACTGCGATGTCCAGGGATGGCGCCTGCCAGAAAGCCGCCGTGCACCGCGCCACATCGGCCGTGGCCCGGTGCATGAGGCGGATCTTCCAGAAGATCACCACCCAGCTGGCCACCGACATGGCCAGCAGCAGCAGGGCGGTGCCCTGCGTCACGGCATCCCCTTGGCGCCACCAGTGAACTGCGTCCATGCCGGCTCGCTGCGGGGCTAGTTCAGGCCCAGCACGTCGAACATGTCGAACATGCCGGTCTTGCGGTCTGCAAGAAAACGCACGGCACGCAGGCTGCCCTGGGCATAGGTGGCGCGGCTGGACGATTTGTGCGTGATTTCGATGCGCTCGCCAATGCCGGCGAACAGCACGGTGTGGTCGCCCACGATGTCGCCACCACGGATGGTGGCAAAACCGATGCTCGACGGATCGCGCTCGCCAGTCACGCCTTCGCGGGCATAGACGGCGCATTCCTTGAGGTTGCGCCCCAGCGCATCGGCAATCACTTCCCCCATCTTGAGAGCGGTGCCCGAGGGGGCATCCACCTTGTGGCGGTGGTGGGCCTCGATGATCTCGATGTCGTAGCCGGCCGCCATGGCCTTGGCCGCCATCTGCAACAGCTTGAGCGTGACGTTGACGCCCACGCTCATGTTGGGCGCCATCACGATGGCGGTGCGCTGGGCAAATGCCGCGATCTCGGCCTTTTGCGCATCCGTGAAGCCCGTGGTGCCGATGACCGCCTTCACGCCCAACTCGCTGCACACGGCCAGATGGGCCAGCGTGCCTTCGGGGCGGGTGAAATCGATCAGCACATCGGCGTTTTTCAGGCCCGCGCGCAGGTCTGCCGTGATGGGCACGCCGCTGGCGTAGCCCAGAAAAGCCGTGGCATCCGAGCCGATGGCAGGGCTGGCCGCCACATCCAGCGCACCGGCCAGCACCATGCCGTCGCTGGTGCGCAGGGCCTCGATCAGCATGTGACCCATGCGGCCGGACGCACCGGCCACCGCGACACGCAGGGCTTTGGAGGTGGATTGGGTGGGCAAGGGGCTGCCTGTCATGTCATTCCTGTATTGGTGAACGCGGCGGGCCATGCCGGTTGCCGGCGCCCAAAGCCGCTGCCTTTAGGGATGCGGAAATTGCCAATGTCCCGTTTATGGCGAGCGCTGGCGGGATGCAGTGCTAGGCGCTGCGAGTGCCGTGTGGCTATGCCACACAAGCGAGTAGCAACGACGCAATGCGCCCGCCAGTGCCGCCAGAAATGGGATATTTGGCATTTCTGCATCCCTTAGCGCGCGGACGCTTCCAGTGGGGGGTAAGAGGCGGAAACCGGTTCGGCGGGTGCGGCCACTGCCGCCTTCGCCGCGTTCCCGGTTGCCGGAAAACGCGCCAGCTGGGCGTCGGTAGCCTCCAGCACGGGTACCTTGCCCCTGGTGGAACGCGATCCCAGGGAGGCCACGAACTCGGCTTCACTGGGCATGGCGTCACCGTCGAAACGCTGCAGCTGATCCCCCTGGAAGAACACGGTGAGCTTGCGCGTCTGCAGCTCCTGGCCGGGCCGTTTGATGGTGAACACGTATTCCCAGCGCTCGGCATGGAACAGGCTGGTTACCAGGGGCGTGCCGAGAATGTCGCGCACCTGCTGGCGGCTCATGCCGACCTGCAGCGCCTCGACCTGCTCGCGCGAGACGAAATTGCCCTGCACCACATCCACCTTGTAAGGCGTCACGATGCTGGCCAGGCGATGGCTGGCACCATCCAGGCTGCTGCAGCCGGCCACGGCAGTCAGGCAGGCGCCGATGAACAAGGTCGCGCCCAGGCGGGCGCTGCTATGGGCTTTGACGGGCATGGGAAAGGGTCGTAAGGCTATGATCGATCCATTGTAGCGGCTGGTCCTGCGGGCAGGGTCAAGCCGCCGGCGCACGAAAGACAGGGTCATGACGAATATCGACGAACTCAAAAGCACAGGCCTGAAGGCAACCCTGCCGCGCCTGAAGATTCTGGAGATTTTTCAGAAAGGCGCGCAACGCCACATGACGGCCGAGGATGTCTTTCGCGTCTTGCTGGAAGAACGCTCGGACATCGGGCTGGCCACGGTCTATCGCGTGCTCACGCAATTCGAGCAGGCAGGCATCCTGATCCGCAGCAACTTCGAAAGTGGCAAGGCGGTTTACGAGCTCGATGAAGGCCAGCACCACGACCATTTCGTGTGCACGTCCTGCGGCAAGGTAGAAGAGTTCTACGATCCCGAGATCGAAAAACGCCAGCAGATCATTGCCAAAGACAAAGGCTGGCTGGTGCAGGACCACACAATGGCCCTGTATGGCCAATGCGCCCGCTGCGCCGCAAAATGAAGCCCCCCCTCCCCCTGAGGCGCTTCGCGCCTTCCCCTTGAAGGGGGACGCCGCCAGCGCGCGGTGGGGCAGCCCTTGCGCGGCGGCCGCTGGCCTGGCCGCAACAGGCTCAGAGGCATGAGAGGCTGAGATCGTGAACATGATCTGAGGTCAACGCGCCCACAGTTGTCTGGAACGGTCGCCGAGCCTGTTGCCCGGCTTGCGGATCAGTACCCGCTGTCGCGATCCATGGCGCGGCGGTGCCGCTCCACGAATTCCTGGTAGGTGTCGATGCCGCGCAACTGCAAGATGGTGTTGCGCACGGCGGCTTCCACCAGCACGGCGATGTTGCGCCCCGCCACCACCTGAATCACCACTTTGAGCACCGGCACGCCCAGCACGTCCTGCGTCAGGGGCTCGTAGGGCAGACGCTCGTATTCGCGCTCCAGCGTTTCCTTGCGCACCAGGTGCACGATGAGCCTGAGCCGCATCTTGCGGCGCACGGCAGTCTCGCCAAAGATGGCGCGGATGTCCAGCAGGCCAATGCCGCGCACCTCCAGCAGGTTCTGCAGCAACTCGGGGCATTTGCCCTCGATGGTGGTCTGGTTGATGCGAAACAGGTCAACCGCATCGTCGGCCACCAGGCCATTGCCACGCGAGATGAGTTCCAGCCCCAACTCGCTCTTGCCCAGGCCGGATTCGCCCGTGATCAAAACCCCCAGGCCCAGAATGTCCATGAACACGCCATGCATCGTGGTGCGTTCGGCAAAATGCTTGGACAGGTAGGCCCGCAGCGCGTCGATGACGAACGCCGCTGACTCGCGCGTCGCGAACATCGGAATCTGCGCACGCTCGCACATGGACAGCAGCGCATCCGGCGCAGTCTGCCCATCGGCGAGCACCAGCACCGGCGGCTCCAGTGTGATGATGCGCCCGATGCGGCGCTGGCAGTCTTCGGGCGTGCTGTTGATGAGGTAGGCGATTTCGCGCTCGCCCAGAATCTGCACGCGGTAGGGATGGATGTAGTTGAGGTAGCCGACGAGATCGGCCCCCGAACGTGCCGCACGCACCGTCACTTCGTCAAAGCGCCGCTCGGAGGCACCCAGGCTCGCCAGCCATTCCCATTTCAGGGTGCCGCGGAATTCCTCGAACAGGACATCAGCGCTGACGACGTTGTGTTTCAAGGCAGTCCGGCGAAAGAAACGGAAGGAATCAGGCCGCCAGAGATCAGGCGGTCTGGGCGGACTGCCATCCGGCAATCATGCCGTGCAGCACCGTGGCATCGTCACAGGCCTTGAGCTTCTCGCGCAACACCGAGTCGCTCAGCAACTCGGCAATTTCCGAGAGGATTTCCAGGTGTTTCTGGGTCGCGGCTTCGGGCACCAGCAGAAAAATCAGCAAACCGACCGGCATTTCATCGGGCGCATCAAAACCTATCGGCTGCGCCAGTTGAAAAACCGCGGCCATCGGCGCCTTGAGCCCCTTGATACGGCCATGCGGAATGGCCACGCCATGCCCCAGGCCCGTGGAGCCCAGGCGCTCGCGTGCAAACAGGCTGTCGGTGATCAGCGCCCGCGAAAGACCGTGCAGGCTTTCAAACAGCAGACCTGCTTCTTCAAATGCACGCTTCTTGCTGGTGGCGTCAACGCTCACGCGCACTTGAGCGGGAGGCAGGATAGATGCGAGTCGGTTCATGGTCAGGAAAACAATTATGCACATATTGGCAAAAACCCTGAGAACAAAACGCCGGGCAGAAAAAAACCGCCCCAGAGGGCGGCTGCGGCCGGCAGGCAACTCACCTGCATGGCTTAGGGATGCAGAAATGCCAAATATCCCATTTCTGGCGGCACTGGCGGGCGCATTGCGTCGTTGCTACTCGCTTGTGTGGCATAGCCACACGGCACTCGCAGCGCCTAGCACTGCATCCCGCCAGCGCTCGCCATAAACGGGACATTGGCAATTTCCGCATCCCTTATGCGAGCATTTCGCGTTTGGATGCGTCGTGGTGGTCCTGGATGCGGTCTTTGTGGCGCACGACCTGGCGATCCATCTTGTCCACCAGTTCATCCACGGCGGCATACAGGTCGAAATGGGAGCTTTCTGCAAACAGATCGCTTCCCTTGACATGGATATTGCATTCCGCTCGCTGCCGTTTCTCTTTTTCCTTCTGTTTCTCCACTGTCAGCAGCACCTTGACGTCGACAACCTGGTCGAAATGGCGCGTGATCCGGTCCAGCTTGGTGGTGACGTAGTTGCGCAAGGCGGGGGTAACTTCGAGGTGGTGACCGCTGATCGTCAAGTTCATGAAAAGTCTCCTGTGGCTCTCTGTGACAAAAACGCCGCCCTTCGCCAATAAAGAAAGAGAAGAGCGGCCCCGGGAACTCGGCTGCATCCGTTGACGTGAATAAGACTTACGCAAACAAGGATGCCACAACGGTACATGCCTTTGTGGCAGGCGGCTTGCCTGGGCCTGTTTTGCGTAAGTCATGGT
>WOZN01000214.1 GCA_011620245.1 Acidovorax sp. | reverse complement strand
ATGTGTAACTGCCAATGTGCCTTTGGGTACTGGGCAAGCTTTCTTTTTTTACCATGCACGATCCGAACTGCCTTTTCTGCAAAATCATCGCAGGCCAGATTCCTTCGAAGAAGGTCTATGAAGACGAGGAAATCTTCGCCTTCCATGACATTCATCCCTGGGCGCCTGTGCATTTTCTGATGGTGCCCAAGCTGCATATCCCCTCCATGGCCCAGGTGACGCCCGGGCACGCAGCCCTTCTGGGCCGCATGATGGTACTGGCGCCGCGCCTGGCGACAGAGCAAGGCTGCAACCCGTATCCGGATGGTGGTTTTCGCATAGTGGTGAACACGGGGCTTGAAGGCGGGCAGGAGATCCACCATCTGCATATGCATGTGATCGGCGGTCCCCGTCCCTGGCTCAAGGGTTGAATGCCTTTGTCCCCTGGGGCCGCGCAGGGGTTTTGAACTCCTGTCACGGCCCCCGTCTAAAATGATTCCAATTCGTCAGGAGATATTCCATGGGCTCTTTTTCCATCTGGCACTGGCTGATCGTGCTGCTGATCGTTGTGATGGTGTTTGGCACCAAGAAACTCAAGAACATGGGTTCTGACCTGGGGGGCGCCGTCAAGGGCTTCAAGGACGGCATGAAGGACGGCTCCTCGCCCGACACCAACGCTGCCACCCCCCCCGCCGGTCAGGTGGCCAACCAGGCCGCCGCCGACAAGACCACCATCGATGTTGAAGCCAAGCAAAAGAGCTGAGCTCGGGCGCCGGCGCTTCCATGATTGATATTGGCCTGTCCAAGATGGCGCTGATCGGCGTGGTGGCACTCATTGTCATCGGGCCCGAAAAGCTGCCCCGCGTTGCCCGCACGGTGGGCGCCTTGCTGGGCAAGGCGCAGCGCTATGTGGCGGACGTGAAGTCCGAGGTGAGCCGGTCCATGGAGCTCGATGAGCTCAAGAAGATGAAGGACACGGTCGAAAGCGCGGCGCGGGATGTGGAGCAATCCGTCCAGACCAGTGCCAGTGAATTCGAAAAGGACTTGGCGCAGGCCACTGGCATGGCCAGTGCCGGGCTGCAGGATTCGTTCGCCGTGGTGCCGGCCTACAGGCATCCGGGCAAGAACTGGCGCCTGAAAAAGGGCGCCGTGCCCCAGTGGTACAAGGCGCGCAGCGGCATGCGTACCAAGGCCCTGTCGGGCGCGGCGCGCGTTGCACGCTACCGGCCACAGAAATTCCATTGATGCTGCGCCCTGCCGCGCAGCGGGGTCGTTGCTGACGCCCGCGAAACTCCAACATGTCCGAAACCCCCTCCAAAGACGACGAACTGGCCGGCACCGAGCAGCCGTTTGTGCAGCACCTCATGGAACTGCGCGATCGCCTGGTCAAGGCCATCATCGCCATCGGTGTGGCGGCTGCGCTGCTGTTTTTCTTTCCCGGCCCTGGCGCGCTCTACGACTTTCTGGCGGCGCCGCTGGTGGCCCATCTGCCCAAGGGTGCCACGCTGATCGCCACCTCGGTGATCTCGCCCTTCATGGTGCCGCTCAAGATATTGCTGATGTCGGCCTTTTTGCTGGCGCTGCCTTTTGTTCTGTGGCAGGTCTGGGCCTTTGTGGCACCCGGGCTGTATTCGCACGAGAAAAAGCTGGTGCTGCCCCTGGTGGTGTCAAGCACGGTGCTGTTCTTCATCGGAGTGGCTTTTTGCTACTTTTTTGTATTTGGGCAGGTGTTCAGCTTCATTCAGGGCTTTGCGCCCAAGAGCATCACGGCGGCGCCAGACATCGAGGCCTACCTCAGCTTCGTGCTGACCATGTTCCTGGCGTTTGGCATGGCATTCGAGGTGCCCATCGCGGTGGTTGTCCTGGCCCGCATGAACATTGTGAGCGTGGAAAAACTCAAGAGCTTTCGGGGTTATTTCATCGTGAGCGCGTTCATCACCGCGGCCGTGGTCACGCCCCCGGATGTGGTATCCCAACTGGCATTGGCCATTCCGATGTGCCTGCTCTATGAAGTCGGCATCTGGGCGGCCCAGATCTTCATCAGGCACACCAAGGCGCCCGAGGACACCGAAGAGGCGGCTTCTTCGTCCTCCTGATCACCGCGGGATCGGATGCCGGCGCGGGTCTGAAACAAAATAGCTTCCAACGCATACCCAGCAAGCGCTAGAAGCTATTTTTTCGGGAGCATCAGAGGGGGCGGCAGTGCAAACCCACGGATGACCATCCATGCGTCAGCGCTGCATCAGCGCCTCACGGCACGCTGCGGCCTGGGACGAACACCCGGGGTGATCTTCAGATCCACCATGGCATCGCCGCGCTGCACGGCAAAGGGCGTGGCGGTGCCGGGCTTGAGGGCCGCTACGGCCGTGAGCAATTCGGAGACATTGCCCACGGCCTTGCCATCGACGCGCACGATCACGTCACCGGGCCGCAGGCCGGCCTGGGCGGCCGGGCCATCCTGCAGCACGCCGGTGATGATCACGCCCTCGGTGGCTTTCACGCCAAAGGTTTCGGCCAGCTCGGGCGAGAGTTCGTTGGGCTCCACGCCAATCCAGCCGCGGGTGACCTGGCCGTCCTTCACGATGCCGTCGAGCACCAGCCGGGCGGTGGAAACAGGAATGGCAAAGCCGATGCCCATGCTGCCGCCGGAGCGCGAGTAGATGGCCGTGTTGATGCCCAGCAGGTTGCCGTTCACGTCCACCAATGCGCCCCCGGAGTTGCCGGGGTTGATGGCCGCGTCGGTCTGGATGAAGTTCTCGAAGGTGTTGATGCCCAGCTGGCTGCGCCCGAGCGCGCTGATGATGCCGCTGGTCACCGTCTGGCCCACGCCAAAGGGATTGCCGATGGCCAGCACCCGGTCGCCCACGGCGGCCTGGTCGGAGTTGCCCAGCACGATCACGGGCAGCTTGTCGAGTTCGACCTTGAGGATGGCCAGATCGGTGTCGGGGTCGGTGCCGATCACGGTGGCGCGGGCGCGGCGCCTGTCGGTGAGCGTGACCTCGATTTCATCGGCGCCTTCAACCACATGGTTGTTGGTCAGGATGTAGCCATCGGGGCTGATGATCACACCGCTGCCCAGCCCGATCTGGGCCTGGCTGCCCTGGTTGCCAAAGAAGAACTCGAACCACGGATCGTTGCTGCGCGGGTGCCGCACTTCCTTGCTGGTGTTGATGCTGACCACGGCGGGCGCGGCCTTGCGGGCGGCGCTCCTGAAGCTTCCCGGTTCCGGTTGCACCGGGGCGGTGGCGGGCGCCTCGATCAGCGCGATGCCTGCGCCCGAGCGCATGGCGCCGCTCCGGATCCAGTCGGGCTGCAGCGTGGCAACAACGAAATAGGCCGCAACGAACACGGTGACGGACTGGGAAAACAGCAGCCAGAAGCGTTTCATGGAAAGGGAAGGGTTGGCTAACAAGGAAAAAGGCGGCACACAGCGCTGGGCATGGCGCCATTGCAGGCTGGCGCCATTGTCCCCCAAGCCCGCCACAGATGGGGCCACTCCCACGCGCGACAATAGGCCCATGCGCATTTCCCGCCAACAACTGCAGCAGGCTTTTGATGCACTGCTGCAACCCGAGCGTTTCAAGGACTACGGTCCCAATGGTCTGCAGGTCGAAGGCAAGATCGACATCGCCTGCATCGTGAGCGGCGTGACGGCCAGCCGGGCGCTGATCGAGGCCGCCATTGCCCGCCGGGCCGACGCCATCTTTGTGCACCACGGCCTGTTCTGGCGCGGACAGGACGGCCGCGTCACGGGCTGGATGAAGGAGCGTTTGCGCCTGCTGCTGGCGCACGACATCAACCTGTTTGCCTACCATCTGCCGCTCGATGCGCACCCCGACCTGGGCAATAACGCGCAGCTGGGGCGGGTGCTGGGCTGGACGGCTGACCAGCGCTTTGGCGAGCAGGACCTGGGCTTTGCCGGGCCGGCCAGGTTTGATGGCGCGCAGGCGCTGGCAGACCATGTGGCCAAGGCGCTGGGCCGCCCCGTGACGCTGGTGCAGCCGGCGGCGCGGCCCATCGAGCGCGTGGCCTGGTGCACGGGCGGGGCGCAGGGCTATTTCGAACCGGCCATTGCCGCCGGGGCCGATGCCTTCGTCACCGGCGAAATCTCGGAGCCCCAGGCCCACCTGGCCAGGGAAATGGGCGTGGCCTTCATTGCGGCCGGGCACCATGCCACCGAGCGCTATGGCGCACCCGCCGCTGCCGCTTGGGTTGCGCAGCAACTGGGAGTGGAGCACCACTTCATCGAGATTGACAATCCGGCATGAGCAGCGCGTGGTGCCTTGCTTATATTTGCTATATATTTAATAGCTGGTAGCGCTTTATACATAAGCGCTACCGGCCGATTTGACCCAAAAATCATCATGCAAGCCATCGCCATCACCCAAGGTGACCCCGCCGGCATCGGCCCCGAGATCGTGGCCAAGGCCTTTCGTGACGAACCCGACATTCTGCGCGGCTGCTTTGTGGTGGGCAATCTGGCAACCCTGCGCCGTGCCGCGCAGTGCATCGTGCGCCCCGGTGTGCCGCAGCTGCCGGTGGCGTTGATCGCATCGCCCGATGACGCATGGCAGGCGCCACCACGCTGCATGCCGGTTTTGCAACTGCCGGGCATACCCGGCCCCGTGCCGTGGGGCCAGGTAAATGCCGCGGCCGGCCGTGCGGCAGCCGACTGCGTGGTATGGGCAGCGCGCGCCGCCCTGCGCGGCAGCATTGCGGCCCTGGTGACCGCGCCGCTGCACAAGGAGGCGCTGTCTGCCGCCGGGGTGGCCTTTCCCGGTCACACAGAATTGCTGCAGGCCGAGGCAGCGGCCCATCGGGGCGTGCCGCTGGCCGCCATGCCGGTGCGCATGATGCTGGCCAGTGATGAGCTGCGCACGGTGCTGGTCAGCATCCACCTATCGCTGCGCGACGCCATTGCCGCAGTGACGCGGGACAACGTCCTGCAGACGCTGCAGATCACCCACGCCGCGTTGCTGCGAAGCCTGGGGCGCGTGCCGCGCATAGCAGTGGCGGGCCTCAATCCGCACGCTGGCGAGGGGGGCCTGTTCGGCCGCGAAGAAATTGAATGCATCGCGCCGGCCGTGGCCGATGCGCGCACGCTCGGCATGGATGTGCACGGCCCGTTTGCGCCCGACACGGTGTTCATGCGCGCGCGCCACACTGCGCAGCGTGCCGGGGAGTTTGATGTGGTGCTGGCCATGTACCACGACCAGGGGCTGATCCCCGTGAAATACCTGGGCGTGGACAAGGGGGTGAATGTGACGCTGGGCCTGCCGCTGGTGCGCACCAGCCCCGACCACGGCACCGCATTTGACATCGCCGGCCAGGGCGTGGCCGACGCGGCAAGCCTGGTGGAAGCGGTGCGCGTGGCACGCCAGATGGCCCAATGAAAACGCCCTCTGCAGCCGCAGAGAGCGTGGGCAATGGTGGCGCAGTAATGGTATTGCGGGTATTGCGCGCCGATGCAGATAGTTTAGATCGCAAGCATGTTCTTAGCGCCTGAGGCTGTCGCGGATCTCGCGCAGCAGCACGATGTCTTCGGCGGGTGCGGCAGGGGCTTGCGGCGCTGCGGGCGCTTGGCGCTTGAGGCGGTTGATCTGCTTGACCATCAGAAAGATGATGAATGCAAGGATCAGGAAATTCACTGCCACGGTGATGAAGTTGCCGTAGGCGAACACGGGAACGCCCGCTTTTTTGATCGCATCCAGTGTGAGCGGCGTTCCCGCCGGCACTTCGCCCAGTGCGATGAACATGTTGGAGAAATCCAGCTTGCCAAACACCATGCCCACCACGGGCAAAATGAGGTCGGAAACCACCGAATCGACAATCTTGCCAAAGGCGCCACCGATGATCACGCCAACGGCCAGGTCGATCACATTGCCCTTGATCGCGAACTCGCGGAACTCTTGCATCATGCCCATGGTTATTTCTCGGCTGGTTGCGAATGCACAAGTATTGCCGAGTTCGCAGAGCTGTCAAGGCGGGCCTGCGCATTGAACCTAGAAACGGCAGTTGACCGCTTTGTATCCCTTGCCAGGCCGCATGAAATCA
>WOZN01000430.1 GCA_011620245.1 Acidovorax sp. | reverse complement strand
GGGTGCGGGGGTAGTCGGTCTGCTGGGTTTCCCAGGTGACGATGCCGCCCTTGACATAGATCTTCCACGAGCAGCTGCCCGTGCAGTTCACGCCGTGGGTGCTGCGCACGATCTTGTCATGCGCCCAGCGGTCGCGGTAGGCGTCTTCCCAGGTGCGGTCTTCGCCGTTGGTTTGGCCATGGCCCTGGGCGAAGGTCTCGCGCGGTTGCGCGAAGTACGACAGGCGATCGAGGAAATGGCTCATCGGGGGGCTCCTTGAAATCTTTTCGGTTGTTCATTGCGCTGATGCGCAGCGCGTGAAACTGGCACGCTCCAGGCCAGCAGACGCTGCAAAACTGGCTTTGCCTGGCCGCTGGCGGCGTCCCCCCGGTGGGGGAAGACGCGAAGCGGCTCAGGGGGCTTTTCATTTTTTTTCAGCAGGGCATCTCGGCGTTCTTGCGCGAGTAATACCACCAGGTGATCACAACGCAGACGGTATAAAACAGGGCAAACATCCATAGCGCGAATTCAGGCCCGCCCGTCGCCGCAATGGAGCTGCCATAGCTCTTGGGAATGAAGAACCCTCCGTAGGCGCCCATCGCACCGGCAAAGCCGACGGCGGCTGCGCCCTCGGTGTTGCCTTCCTTGATGGCCTGGGCACGCGCCGCTTCGTCGTTGGTGCGCAGTTCGCGCATCTTCTGGGTCAGGAAGATCACGGGGATCATGCGGAAGGTGGAGCCATTGCCGATGCCCGTGGTGAGGAACAGCACCAGGAACATCAGGAAGAGGCCCGTGAAGCTGCCATCGCTCGGACCGAAAGGCAGTGCAAAGCCACTCAAGCCCTTGGGCAGGAAGTACAGCACGCCCACCACGGCCAGCGCCATGACGATGAAGTTCCAGAAGGTGACCACACCGCCGCCCACCTTGTCTGACAGCCAGCCGCCGAAGGGACGAACCACGGCGCCCACCAGCGGGCCCAGCCAGGCGTAGGCCAGCGGGTTGACCTCGGGGAACAGTGCCTTGATCAGCAGCGGAAAGCCCGCGGCAAAGCCGATGAACGAACCGAAGGTGCCCAGGTACAGCACGCACATGATCCAGTTGTGCTTGCGCCTGAAGATGGCCGCCTGCGCGGCAAAGCTGGCGCGGGCATCGGCGATGTCATTCATGCCGAACCAGGCCGCCAGCGAGGCCAGCGCAATCCACGGCACCCAGATGAAGGCGGCGTTCTGCATCCACACCAGTTGCTCCTGGCCGTTCTTCACGATGGTCTGTGGTTCACCGCCAAAGACGCCGAAGATACCGGCCGTGATGACCAGCGGGCTCAGAAACTGCACCGCCGACACACCCAGGTTGCCCAGGCCGGCGTTCACGCCCAGGGCAGAGCCCTTGCGCTCCTTGGGGAAGAAGAAGCTGATGTTGGCCATGCTGGAGCTGAAGTTGCCGCCGCCCAGGCCGCACAGCAGCGCCAGCACCAGCATGGTGGGGTAGCTGGTGGTGTTGTCCTGCACCGCATAGCCAATGCCGATGGCCGGGATCAGCAGCGACGCGGTGGACAGCGCAGTCCAGCGCCGCCCACCGAAGAGGGGCACCATGAACGAGTAGAAGATGCGCAGCGTGGCACCCGACAGCGCAGGTGCCGCAGCCAGCCAGAACAACTGGTTGGTCGAGTACCTGAAACCCAGCGCCGGCAGGTTCACGGCGATCACGCTCCAGACCTGCCATATGGCGAAGGCCAGGAACAGCGCGGGCACCGAAATCCAGAGGTTGATCTTGGCGACCGCCTCTCCCTCGCGCTCCCAGAAGGACTTGTCCTCGGGAGTCCAGAGGGTGAGCACCCGGCCTTTGCGGCGGCTGCCTTGCGAAACATTGTTGTTGGACATGTGGAAATCTCCAGTGGAATTCAACGCGCAGCGGATGCGGGGCCACCGGAGCCCATCACATCGGTGCGACGGACTTCGGTGAAATACATCCAGATCAGCGAAACCCAGACCACGCCATACATCAGCATGAAGGCGCTGGAACGGATGCCGGTGAGGTCCATCAGGGCGCCAAACATGATGGGCAGCACAAAGCCCCCCAACCCACCCGCCAGACCCACGATGCCGCTGATGGCGCCGATGTTTTTCGGATAGTCGTCACTGATGTACTTGAAGACACTGGCCTTGCCGAAGGCGAACGCCACGCCCAGCACACCCATCAGCGCGGTGAAGGAATAGACGTTCAGGCCAAGGTGAAACGTGGTGGGGCCATTGACCGTGAAAATGGTGAAATCGGTCTGCGGGTAGGACAGCAGGAACAGGCAGATCCAGCTCACCCACATCACCCACCAGGTGACGCTGTGGGCGCCATATTTGTCACTGAGCAAGCCGCCAATGGCGCGCAGCACACCGCCCGGCAGCGAGAAGCAGGCCGCCAGCAGCGCCGCCATGCGGATGTCCAGACCATATTCGCCCACGTAGTACTGCACCATCCACAGCGACAGCGCCACATAGCCGCCAAAAACGATGCTGTAGTACTGGCAATATTTGATGACCTTGGGGTCTTTGAGCGCCCTGAGCTGGTCGCTGAACCTGACGGTGCTGGGCACCAGATGGGCCGGGTCGCTGTA
Organism: Acidovorax sp.; assembly: GCA_011620245.1. Classification (GTDB taxonomy): domain Bacteria; phylum Pseudomonadota; class Gammaproteobacteria; order Burkholderiales; family Burkholderiaceae_C; genus Acidovorax. The sequence goes on along the minus strand of WOZN01000430.1, from coordinate 3,457 downwards.
GCTGAAGAGCCAGAACAACACCAAGGCGCCGAGCATGATGGCGGCATATACCTTTGGCACCATGGTCCAGCCAAAGGCCACCAGCAGCGCCGGCGCCACGAACTTGTTCACGGCCGCGCCTGAATTTCCCGCCCCGTAAACGCCCATCGCCATGCCCTGCCGGTTCTTGGGGAACCAGCGTGCCACATAAGGCGTGCCCACCGAAAACGCACCACCCGCCAGCCCGACAAACAGGCCAATCGTGAGGAAATGCCAGTACTCGGTGGCATAGCTCATGATCCATATGGCCGGCACCGTGAGTGCCATGAGCACCGCCATGACGACCCGCCCGCCGTATCGGTCGGTCCAGATCCCGAGCGGCACGCGCACCAGCGAGCCGGTGAGCACCGGCATGGCCGTGAGCAGGCCAAATTGCGTGGAACTCAGGTTCAGCATTTTCTTGATGGGAATGCCGATTACCCCGAACATCATCCACACCATGAAGCAGACGGTGAAGGCGAGCGTGCTCACGATGAGCACCGACCAAGCCTGCCGGCTGCGTTGCGGACTGTCGCCGGCCGAAAGCGATGCGTTTGCCACGGGTTGTTTCCTCTGTTTCCTGTATGGCGTGCATCGTCCCGCGAACGCAGGGTTTTGCCCATCCCTCTTCAGGAGGGGGCAACGTGGCAAAAAGGACGAGGGGATGGACGGCTCCATCGTTCGAAAGAACTATGGAGGAGCCGAACTATGGAGGAGCAGAAAGCGGGTGGATGCGGGTTACCGCTGGCGATCGGAGGCGTACACGGCGGCCTGCACGCGCGAGCTCAATCCCAGCTTGCGCAGGATATGCTGCACATGGATCTTCACGGTGGTTTCGGCGATGTCCAGCACCCGTGCAATTTCCTTGTTGCTGGCGCCCCGCGCAATCTCGCGCAGCACGTCTTCCTCGCGCGGCGACAGGGGCGTGCTCGACTGTGCTGGCGCCTGCGCCTTGCCGGGCAGGGCCGAGGCAAGTGCGTCGTCCACATCCGGAGCACCCTGCGACTGGAAGGCGGCCACCAGCTTGCCTATCAGTTCGGGGCTGACCACCGGCTCGCCGGCGGCAGCGCGGTGAATTGCCTGCGCCAGCAGATCCCCGTCAATGGTCTTGAGCAGATACCCCTGCGCGCCGTTGCGCAGCGCCGTGGCCAAGTCCTGTGCGTCTTCGCTCACGGTGAGCATGAGCACGCGGGAGGCCGGCGACGCCTCACGCAGCCCCCGGATCGCATCCACCCCCGTCACCCCGGGCAAATGGTTGTCGAGCAGGATCACGTCGGGCCGCAGTGCGGGGGCCAGGCGCATCGCCTGCGCAGCGTCGCCCGCCTCGCCCACCACCTGCAGGCCAGGGTCTTGCCCCAGCAAGGCGACCAGGCCCCGGCGAAACAGGTTGTGGTCGTCCACCACGAGCAAGCTGACAGGTCGCAGAGCAGGCATAGGCATCAATGGACAGAATGGGCGGGGTAGGCAGTGGCGGGCATGGGCAATTGGCGGGGTTCCTGCGCGGCGGACAGGGTGGGAAGCTCGATGCACACGCGCGTGCCGGCACCCGGCGACGAATCCACCTGCACCACCGCACCGATGCGTTGTGCACGCTCGCGCATGATGCCCAGGCCGACATGCAGGGAGTCGGGCGGCACTGCCCGAACCTCAAACCCTGCCCCATTGTCCAGCACTTCAAAACGCCAGCGGGGATGCCGCTGCACACGCAGTTCCACCCGGGTGGCGCCCGAATGCTTGCGCACGTTCGTCAAGGCTTCCTGCACCATGTGCAGGACCTGGATCTGCACATCAGACCCCAGGGGCAGGCCGTGGCCCGCCATCGTGAGCGTGGTGGCGATGCCGGTCTGGTGCTCGAATTTGGACAGGGTGGTGCGCAGCGCCGCCTCGATGTCTTCTTCGCTGGTGCGCGTGCGAAAGTGCACCAGCAGTTCGCGCACATCGCTATAGCACTCCCGCACGCCCACATCGAGCTCGCCCATGCTGCGATCCCGCGCCGCGATGTCGCCCTTGGCCACGGCATCGCGCAGCAGCTGCGTCTGTATCTTGAGGAAAGCCAGCGACTGGGCAATCGAATCATGCAGCTCGCGCGCCAGCAGACTGCGCTCTTGCGCCACTGCGGCCTCGCGCTCCAGGGCGGTGGCGCGCAAGCCCTCCATGGCACTGGCCAGGTGACGCGTCATGGCTTCCAGAAGTTCACGCACCTCCTGCGTCAGTTCCACCGAAGAGCGAAAGAACAGATTGACCTCGCCGAGCACCCGCTGCTGCATCTGCACGGGAATAGCCACCAGGGTCTGATAGCCGGCATCGCGGCAATGCGGAAATGCCAGAGCGGTGGACGCCATGATCGGTATGACGCGGGTGCGCGCCTGGCTTTGCGGCTGCCCACACATGCAGGTGCCCGTGTGCAGGCAATGCTCCTGTTCGGTCATGGCGTGCGGCATACCGTCGCCCGCCAGCAGTACATAGCGCTCGTTGGCCTCGTCGGACCAGCGCACCGCTGCCGCGTCCGCCCCCGCCACCCGGCGAATCTGCTGTACAAAGCCCTGGGCCAGCGCGTCCAGCCCGGTCGCCGTGGAGGCCAGTGCGCTCACTTCATACAGCGCCGCCAGGCGCTGGTTCTGCACCGCGATGCTGGCGGTCTTCTCGCGCACCCTTTGCTCCAGTTCCTCGTGCGAGGCTCGCAAGGCATGGGCCATCTGGTTGAAGCCCGCCGAGAGCTGGCCAAATTCATCGTCGGTCTCCACCGGCAGCCGCGTCCCCCAGTCCCCCTGGCGCAAACGCGCCAGCGCCTGCTGCAGTTGCGACACCGGGTTGAGCACCAGCTGATAACTCACTGCCATGAAAGTCATCGCGCCGGCAATCGCCACCGCCATCAAGAACAGCTGGAACACATGCAGCACAGCCGTCCAGCCAGCGATCTGGATTTCTATGGCCTCGACAAAACCGTCCACTTGCTGCACAAAGCTGTCGGCCTGGGCCAGGGAGCGGGCGCGGTCTGGCGGCAAGCCCATGGCCCATTCCTTGTGCAATTGAGCCCAGGTGGAACGGATTTCTTCGAATCGCGCCCGCGTGTCCGCCCCCCAGGGCACAAACAGGGGGCGCGAGGGATCGCCTGTGCGCAGCAACTCCAGGCTGGCGTCGAACTGCCGCGCATGCCTTTGCACCTCTTCGGGCGACTCGGTCTGCTGCACCAGCACCATGCGCAGCATGTTCATGCGCAGGCGCCCGGCCTCGTTGACGGCCGCCGCGCCCCCTTCGAGTTTCCAGGCCACCCACAGCGTCAATCCGATGGAAGCCAGGGCCACCAGCAGGAATCCCGCGCCCATGGCCAGCAGCTTGAAGGTCAGCGGGGACTTGGTACGCATGGGCGCAGTGTAGGAAATGCCCATGGCCGTGGGCTTGACATGAGTCAAGATGCAAGCGCGTAACATGGCCGCAT
>WOZN01000109.1 GCA_011620245.1 Acidovorax sp. | reverse complement strand
CAGATATCTCATCCCATCCGTTCGGGCTGAGTTCATCCCATCCGTTCGGGCTGAGCCTGTCGAAGCCGGGGCACTGCTTGGGTGCGGCCCTTCGACCCTTCGACAGGCTCAGGACAGGCCAGGCTCAGGGCGAACGGGTTTTATCTGAGATATGTTGCTCTCTCAAGCATTTTTTTCTTTTTGCTCGCGACATCGAGGAACATGCCGTGCTGTTGACCCTGGTTATCGTCTATCTGTTGATCACCATCGCCATTGGCCTGGTTGCCGCCAAGCGGGTCAAGAATGCCGCCGATTTTGCGATTGCCGGGCGTCACCTGCCGCTGTACATGATTGTCACCACCACGTTTGCCACCTGGTTTGGTTCGGAGACGGTGCTGGGCATTCCGGCCAAGTTCATCGAGGGCGGGCTGGGCAATGTGGTTGAAGACCCTTTTGGTGCGGGGTTTTGCCTGATTCTGGTGGGCCTGTTCTTTGCGGGCAAGCTCTACCGCATGACGCTGCTGACCATCAGTGACTACTACCGCGAGCGCTATGGCCGCGCGGTGGAGATCGTGTGCTCGCTGATCATCATGCTGAGCTACCTGGGCTGGGTGTCGGCCCAGGTCACTGCATTGGGGCTGGTGTTCAACCTGCTGTCTGGCGGGGCCATCAGCATTCCCATGGGCATGGCGATCGGGGTGGTGTCGATCCTGGCATACACCCTGTTTGGCGGCATGTGGTCGGTGGCGGTGACGGACTTTATCCAGATGATCATCCTGGTGGTGGGGCTGACGCTGATCGCGGTGTTTGCGGGCAACATGGCCGGCGGGGCGGACAAGGTCATCGAACTGGCCTCCAGCCGCGAGCTGTTCCGCTTTCTGCCAGAGCCGAAATTCCACGACATCCTGTTCTTCATTGCGGCCGGCATCACGATGATGTTTGGCTCGATCCCCCAGCAGGATGTGTTTCAGCGCGTGATGTCGGCCAACAACATCCAGGCCGCCACGCGCGGGCCGGTGATTGGCGGCATTCTCTATATCCTGTTCGCCTTTGTACCGATGTTTCTGGTGGCCAGCGCGCTCATCATCATGCCGGCTGAAACCGCAGCGCTGCTCAAGGACGATCCGCAAAAGGTGCTGCCCGCGCTGGTGCTGAGCAAGATGCCCTTTGTCATGCAGGTGATCTTTTTTGGCGCACTGCTGTCGGCACTCAAGTCCACGGCATCGGCCACCTTGCTGGCACCCAGCGTGACGTTCACAGAGAACATCTGGCGCCAGTTCCGTCCGCATGCCTCCGACCGGCAGCATTTGCGCACCATGCGCATCACCACGCTGGTGTTCAGCGGCCTGGTGCTGGCCTATGCGATTCGCATGGAAGGCACCTCCATCTATGAACTGGTCTCGGGCGCCTACCAGGTGCCGTTGGTGGGCGCCTTTGTGCCTCTGGTGTTTGGCCTGTACTGGAAGCGGGCCACCACCCAGGGGGCGGTGTTTGCCATCGTGCTGGGTTTGTTGACCTGGCTGTTGTTTCTGGCAACCCCGGCGGGCCAGGTGTTTCCGGCGCAACTGGCCGGCTTGCTGGCGGCGTTGGTGGGCATGCTGGCCGGCTCGCTGGGCCCGCAGGCAATCCGCAACAGCCATGCCGGACACCACCGCATGGTGGGCGTGGAATGAGGCCAGGGGTTGAAGGCAGGGGTTGAAGGCAGGGTGGCTGCCTATAATTAAAGGTTTTGCACTTTCCCCCAACACTCTCGCCATGCCTATTTACGCCTACAAATGCGGCTCCTGCGGCCATGCCAAGGATGTGCTGCAAAAAATCTCGGACCCCCAACTCACCGTCTGCCCCGCGTGCGGTGCTGAAACATTCACCAAGCAGGTGACTGCCGCAGGGTTTCATCTCAAGGGCTCGGGCTGGTATGTGACGGATTTCCGTGGCGGCAACGGCGGCAGCTCCGCCCCCGCCACCGACGCCAAGAGCGATGACAGGGGTGCGGCCGACGCCAAGACCTCTGCGCCTGCCGCAGCCGATACCGGTGCCGCCAAGAAGGAGGCTGCCAGTGCCGCCCCGGCCGCCACGGGTGCCGGCAGCGCCAATTCTTCAGACTGATCTCCTCGATGTCCGCCTTGCGCAAATGGTTTTTCACCGGCTTGCTGGTGATTGTTCCGGGGGTGATCACCATCGCGGTGCTCAACTGGATCGTGGGCACGCTCGACCAGACCCTGCAGATCCTGCCGCTGGCCTGGCAACCCGACAAGCTGCTCGGATTCCACATTCCGGGCTTTGGCGTGCTGCTGACCCTGCTGATCCTGCTGGTGGTGGGTGCCACGGCCAGCAACTTTGCCGGGCGCAAGCTGGTGCAGCTGGGCGACGGCCTGGTCAGCCGCATTCCGGTGGTGCGCTCCATCTATTCGAGCGTCAAGCAGGTCTCCGACACGCTGTTTTCCGAAAGCGGCAACGCCTTTCGCACCGCCGTGCTGGTGCAATGGCCGCATGAAGGTGTCTGGACCGTGGCCTTCATCACGGGCACTCCCAATGGCGAGGTGGCGGCGTACCTGCGCGATGAGTTTGTCAGCGTGTATGTGCCCACCACCCCCAACCCCACCGGCGGGTATTTTGTGATGGTGCGCAAGAGCGACTGCGTCGAACTCGACATGAGCGTGGACGCAGCGCTCAAATACATCATTTCGATGGGCGTGGTTGCTCCTTCCAGCCCCGCCCTTGCCCCTGTCTCCTCCAAGTGAATCCCCTTTAATGCGCCACAGCGGCGCCGGAAGTTCTGCCATGGCCATGCGTTCCCACTATTGCGGTCTTGTGACCGAAACCCTTCTGGGCCAGACCGTCACCCTGTCGGGCTGGGTCAACCGCCGCCGCGACCATGGCGGTGTGATCTTCATCGATCTGCGTGACCGCGAAGGCTCGGTGCAGGTGGTCTGCGACCCGGATCGCGCCGAGATGTTCAAGACCGCCGAAGACGTGCGCAACGAGTTCTGCGTGCAGGTCAAGGGCCTGGTGCGCGCGCGCCCCGCGGGCACGACCAACGACAGCCTGCGAAGCGGCAAGGTCGAGGTGCTGTGCCATGAACTGAACGTGCTCAACCCCTCGGTCACGCCCCCGTTCCAGATCGACGAAGAAAACCTCTCGGAGACCACGCGCCTCACGCACCGCGTGCTCGATCTGCGCCGCCCCTACATGCAGAACAACCTGATGCTGCGCTACCGCGTGTCCATGGAAGTGCGCAAGTTCCTCGACGCCAACGGTTTCATCGACATCGAAACCCCCATGCTCACCAAGAGCACGCCCGAAGGCGCACGCGACTACCTGGTGCCCAGCCGCGTGCACGAGGGCCATTTCTTTGCGCTGCCGCAGTCGCCCCAGCTGTTCAAGCAGCTGCTGATGGTGGCCGGTTTTGACCGCTACTACCAGATCACCAAATGCTTCCGTGACGAAGACCTGCGCGCTGACCGCCAGCCCGAATTCACCCAGATCGATATCGAAACCTCGTTCATGGACGAGCAGGACATCCGCGACATGTTCCAGGGCATGATCAAGACAGTGTTCCAGAACACGCTGGGCGTGGACCTGGGCGAGTTCCCGGTCATGACCTACCACGAAGCGGCCCACCGCTATGGCTCCGACAAGCCCGACCTGCGCGTCAAGCTCGAATTCACCGAACTGACCGACGTGATGAAGGACGTGGACTTCAAGGTGTTCTCGGGCGCGGCCAACATGAAGAACGGCCGCGTGGTGGCGCTGCGCGTGCCCGGCGGCTCGGTCGAAGGCGGCGGCATCAGCCGCGGCGAAATCGACGCCTACACCGAGTTCGTGAAAATTTACGGCGCCAAGGGCCTGGCCTACATCCGCGTCAACGAAGCGGCCAAGGGCCCTGGAGCCGAAGGGGCCACCCGGTGGCCGGGCCTGCAATCGCCCATCGTGAAAAACCTCCACGACGCGGCGCTGGCCGAAGTCCTCCAGCGCACCGGCGCACAAGACGGCGACCTGATCTTCTTCGGCGCCGACAAGGAAAAAATCGTCAACGACGCCATTGGCGCGCTGCGCATCAAGATTGGCCACAGCGAATTTGGCAAGAAGAACGGCCTGTTTGAAGACCGCTGGGCACCGCTGTGGGTGGTGGACTTCCCGATGTTCGAGCACGACGAAGAAAACGACCGCTGGGTGGCCGTGCACCACCCCTTCACCGCGCCCAAGGACGGCCACGAGGACTACATGGTCACAGCGCCCGGGAAGTGCATCTCCAAGGGCTACGACATGGTCCTGAACGGCTGGGAAATGGGCGGCGGCTCGGTGCGTATCCACCGCGCCGACGTGCAGCAAAAAGTGTTCGACGCCCTCAAGATCACGCCCGAAGAGGCGCAGCAAAAGTTCGGCTTCCTGCTCGACGCCCTGCAATACGGCGCGCCCCCGCACGGCGGCCTGGCCTTTGGCCTGGACCGCATCGTCACGCTGATGACCGGCGCCGAGTCCATCCGCGACGTGATCGCCTTCCCCAAGACCCAGCGCGCCCAGTGCCTGCTGACCCAGGCGCCGTCCATCGTGGACGAAAAGCAGTTGCGCGAACTGCATATCCGCCTGCGCAATCCGGACGCGGTGAAGGCCGGCTGATTGGCCAGGCTTCGTGCAAAATCCAGGGGCGCCTTCAGGGCGCCCTTTTTTCTGGGGAATTCAGATGTCCGATGCGCTCGCCTTTTGCCCAGTCGTCGGCACACCATGCGCCGGACGTTCCCGGCGGGCTCCACCATGACCGCACCACCGGGGCCTGTCCCAAGCCTGCCAGCGTTCAAGATTCCGGAATCCGTGCTGGTGGTGATCCACACGCCCGCACTCGATGTGCTGCTCATCCGCCGCGCGGTCGATGCGCCCGATGGCCAGCCATTCTGGCAATCGGTCACTGGCAGCAAGGACAGCCTGCAGGAAGGCTGGCGCGAAACCGCGGTGCGCGAGGTGCTGGAGGAGACCGGTATCAGCGCAGATGCACCGGGTTGCACGCTGCGTGACTGGGGCCTGGAAAATGTGTACGACATCTACCCGCAGTGGCTGCACCGCTACGCACCGGGCGTGCGGCGCAACACCGAGCATTTGTTCAGCCTGCAGGTGCCCGCAACCGAGCCCGTGGTGCTGAGCCCGCGCGAGCACCAGGCATGGGCCTGGTGGCCCTGGCGCGAGGCGGCGCATCGCTGCTTCTCGCCCTCCAATGCCGAGGCCATCCTGTTGCTGCCACAATTTGCCTTGCCATGAACCCATCCCACCCCGTTTCCGACATTCTGCGCATTGCCACCTACAACATCCACAAGGGTGTGCAGGGCCTGGGCCCGGCGCGCCGGCTGGAGATACACAACCTGGGGCTGGCCGTGGAGCAGCTCGATGCCGACATCGTCTGCCTGCAGGAAGTGCGCAAGCTGCACCGCCGTGAAGCCGCCTATTTCCAGCACTGGCCCGATGTGCCGCAGGCCGAGTACCTGGCGCCCGAGGGCTATGAGGCGGTGTACCGCACCAATGCGTTCACGCGCCATGGCGAGCATGGCAACGCGCTGCTCTCGCGCTGGCCGGTGATCGGGCATCAGCACGAGGACATCTCCGACCACCGCTTCGAGCAGCGCGGCCTGCTGCATGTGGAGGTGGATGCGCATGGCCGCCGTGTGCATGTGATCGTGGTGCACCTGGGGCTCATTCCCGGCAGCCGGGTGCGGCAGGTCGAACGCCTGCAGCAGTTCATCGAGCGCGAGGTGCCCGCGGGATTACCGGTGGTGGTGGCCGGCGATTTCAACGACTGGGGAATGCAGATCAAGCGCATGTTGGCGGGCTTCGGCCTGCATGAGTTTGATGCGCCGCGCGCCTTCACCTATCCTGCCCGGCTGCCGCTGGTGCAGCTCGATCATGTCTATGTGCGGGGGCTCTCGCCAATCGGACTGCATGTGCCGCGGGGGCGTATCTGGTGGCGCATGTCCGACCACCTGCCGCTGATTGCCGAGTTCAGGCTCTGACCGGCCAATGATCCTAAAAACGGCAGTTGACCGCTTTGTATCCCTTGACAAACCGCATGAAATCAAC
>WOZN01000132.1 GCA_011620245.1 Acidovorax sp. | reverse complement strand
GGGCCGCCTCATGGACAATCGCGGCTCAATATTTGCCAGATTCCTGGACCCACCGTGAAGCATTTCCGCTTGTCGCACCGTAGCCCGCCCCAATGGGTTGTATGCATTGTTTTGAGTATCTGCGTGACCATCGCAGCCCAGGCGCAGGAGGGGGGTTACGAACTGTCGGAGCGCGATTTCCTCAGCGAGATACCGCAGGTCTATTCAGCCTCGCGGCTGCCGCAGCAGCTCGAAGACGCTGCCGGTGCACTCACCGTGCTCGATCGTGAATTCATACAGCTGACCGGCGCGCGCGATCTGACTGAAATATTTCGCTGGGTGCCGGGCTTTCAGGTGGCCACCTCGGCAGGGGGGCGTGCGGTCGTGGCCTACCACGGGCTCTCGGGGCAGATATCGCAGCGCATGCAGGTCTATGTGGACGGGCGATCGGTGTATGCCCCCTATCTGTTTGGCGGCATTGACTGGAGCGTCCTGAGCGTGCCGCTCGACGAAATCGAACGCATTGAAATACAACGCGGGTCCAACTCCGTCACCTACGGAGCCAACGCCTTTCTGGGCGTCATCCACATCGTCACGCGCAGCGCCGCGCAAAGCGTGGGCGTGCGGGCAGGGGTAGTGCAGGGCGATGCGGGCGTGGCCGACAGGCATATCCGCTGGGGCCATGCGCAGCCTGCCGCGCAATGGCGGATTGCCGCCGGCCAGCGCTCGGACGACGGTCTGGCAGGGCGTCCCGACAGCTACCGCACCGACTACCTGGACCTGCGCGCTGAATTCCAGCCCTCCAGTTCCCAGGAATGGTCCATCACCTCCGGCATCACCCGCGGCCACCTGGATACCGGCTTCGAAGGGCGGGCAGGCGACCCGGCGCGCACAGAGATCGCCGAGTCCGCATCGTTACAGGCCCGCTACCGCCAGACCGTTGACCCGGGGCAAGAGTGGAGCCTGGGCATGTCTTACACCCACGACAGCGGAGACGACAGTTTCGAAATCCCCCTGCTCAGCAGCGACGCCCTGCACATCGACGGGCGCCGCCGTGCCAACCGCTACGCGCTCGACTACCAGCATTTCAAAGACTTCTCACCGCAATGGCGAGCCTCCTGGGGGCTGGGCTATCGGCAGGACGAAGTCACCTCGTCGCAGCTGTTCAACACCAGCAGCCCTCAAACCAACGCATCATCGTCGGCCTTTCTCAACGCTGAATGGAAACCCTCGGCGCACTGGACCCTGAACCTGGGCAGCCTCATCGAGCGAGACAGATTGGCGCCCACGCAATGGGCGCCCCGCCTGGCGATCAACTGGAAACCCGCGAGCCAGCACACGCTCAAGCTCGGCTACTCATCGGCATTTCGCACCCCCAGCCTTTTCGAGCAACGCGCCGACTGGCGCATCCTCAGCGACGGAAAGACGCTGGACATTCGCTACCTGTCCAGCGGCGGGCTATTGCCTGAGCGCGTGAACGCCTGGGATCTCGTGTATCTGGGCCAATGGCGCGAGCAGGGTCTTGCGCTGGACGCCAGGCTGTTCCAGGAAAAACTCACGCGCATCATCACCGGCCGCCTGGTCCTGCTGCCTGCGGCCGTCGCCAACATTCCGAACGCCACGGCCTATGACCTGCGCAACAACGCCTCGGCAACCAACCGGGGGCTGGAATACCAGCTGAGCTGGCGCCCCGGCCGCGGCACCATCGTCAGTTTGAACCAATATTTCGCCCGGCCCCAGGCCTCGTCCGATGTCATTGCAGAAACCATTGCGCGGCGCAGCACGGGCTTGCTGGTCTCGCATGATTGGTCCAACGGATGGTCCACGGGGCTGTCTTATTCCAGTATGAGCTCCGTGCGCTGGCTGGGCGAACCCACGCAGGCAGGCGCGCAGCGCTTCGCCTCGCTGCGCGTTGCGCGCTCCTTTCGCATCAATGACTCCAGTGTGAACGTTGCCGTCCGATGGCGCCAGCCACTCGGGCAAACCGATGAATTCCGGGAACTGCAGCGCGAGCTGCGCAAAATGTGGCTTTCCGTGAGCGTGGAATACTGAGGCGCAGGAATGTGACCCACGCAATCGTCACCACCATGCTCAGGTATGCCATTGGGGCCACAGGGGTGCTTTTGTGCCTTTGCGTGCAGGCAAACACCCTGGGCATCGTCACCAGCGGTCAAGGTGCGGCCTACGACGAGTTCGTCGAAACCGTGCGCAGCGAACTCAAATCCGTGCCGGGACTGAAAATCCAGCTCATCGGGCCCAGCGCCGAAGGCGGCGCCGCACGCCTGCCTGACGACACCTTCATGGTGCTCACCATGGGGGTGCTGGCCACGCGCACAACCATTGCCGCCCAGGCCGACAGTCGCTGGCCCATACTCAGCGTCATGGTGCCCCGCACCTCGTTTGAGGCATTGAATCCAGTCCCGCGCAACGCGCGCAGAATCTCTGCCATCTACATCGACCAGCCGCCCCAGCGCCAACTGGAGCTGATTCGAATTCTGCTGCCAACCGCCCGCAAGATAGCCCTGGTCGTGGGGCCGTCCAACCAGCGCGACCTCGACGCCATACGCCCGCTGGCCACCGCAAAAGGCCTGACCCTGGTCACAGAGAAGGCTGCCCGCGATACCGAGCTGTACCCGGCGCTGCAGTCCATCCTGAGGTCGTCAGACGTACTGCTGGCGCTGCCAGACCCCTACGTCATCAATGTTTCCACCGCACAAAACCTGCTCCTCACCGCCTTGAGATTTCGGGTTCCGGTCATCGGTTACTCGGCCGCCTATGTTCGGGCCGGCGCCTTGGCCGCCGCCTACAGCACGCCGCGCCATATCGGGCTGGAAGCGGCCCAGCTTGCGCGCCAAGTGCTGCGCGGCAGCGCCATGCCCGCGCCCCGGTATCCGCGCAACTTCAGCGTCGCCATCAACCGCGCGCTGGCAGACAGCCTGGGGCTCGACCTGCCCGAAGAAGCCGCAGTGCAGCAGCGCCTGCAATCACTGGAGACCAGCGAATGACGCGCGGCCGCATCGCTGCACGCATGCTGCGCCTGGTTGCCGGGCGCCCAATGGACCTGCGCGGGCGCCTGATGTGGTTGGCCATGCTGCCGGTGCTGGTCTTTGCCATGGTCTGGGGCATCTACGTGATTCGCCAGCGCGATGCCGACCTGTCGGCACAACTGCAGCAACGCGCCCAACTGCTGGCGCGGCAACTTGCGGTAGCGGCAGACTATGGAATATTTTCATTCAACCAGGCGGCGCTGGACAACATCGCCCAAGGCGTGTTGCGCGAATCCTCGGTGATCTCGGCCACCATCATCGGCGCCGACGGGCGGGTGCTGGCAACCCGCCATGCGCCAGCCCAGGGCGAGGCCATTCCCCCAGGCACGCTGCAGTCCATGCTGGACGCATCCAGGCGCAGCGGTGGCGGGGTCAGCCAACAAAATGCGCAGTGGGTGGCCCACCTCGAGCCGGTGCGCACCCCCTTGCTCGCTGTCGAAGACCTTCCCGAAGCAGCGCCCCCTGAGCGCAGCGGCACCCTGCAAGGCCATGCCCTTGTGCAGGTGAGCACAAGCAGCATCCAGACCGAACTGTTCGAGTACGGATTGCGCGTCATGGTGCTGCTGGCGGGGGTGCTGCTGAGCGGCTGGGTCATGGCACGCCGCTTCAGCAACAGCATCGACCAGCATATCCAGGCCGTGGTGCAGGCGGCGCAAAAAATCGGCGCGGGCCATATCGGCATCCGGCTGCCCGCCAGCTCCATCCCCTCGTTTGCACGGCTGTCGCAAGACATCAACAGCATGGCCGGGCAACTCGAACAATCACGCCAGCGGCTGGAGCAGCGCGTGCACGAAGCCACCCAGGCACTGCGCGAGCAGCGCGATGCCGCCCAGCAGGCCAGCCGCGACAAAACCCGGTTTCTGGCCGCCGCCAGCCACGACCTGCGCCAGCCCATGCACGCCCTGAACATGCTGCTCGCAGCCATGAAGCAGGAAACCCGGCCGGACGAGCGCGCCAAGCTCCTGGAGCGCATCGAAGCCAGCAGCCAGGCCATGAGCGCCCTGCTCGATGCCTTGCTCGACATCTCACGGCTGGACGCCGGCAACGTGCGCTTTCACTTGAACCCGGTCGAACTGCAGCCCCTGCTCACCCGTCTGCGCGAAACCTACGAAAGCCAGGCCGAGCGCCGGGGCATTGCACTGGTGATCCACAGCTCGCGGGCCTGGGTGCGCAGCGACCCCATGCTGCTCGAGCGCATTCTGGGCAACTTCCTCTCCAATGCCCTGCGCTATACCCCGGTAGGAGGCTGCGTGCTGCTTGCCGTGCGCAAGCGCGGTGAAAACTGCGTCATCCAGGTGCGCGACAACGGCCCAGGTATCGCGCCACAAGACCAGGCCGCTGTCTTTCAGGAGTTTGTGCAACTGCACAACCCCCAAAGAGACCGCAGCCAGGGGCTCGGGCTCGGGCTGGCCATCGTCCAGAGACTGGCCCAGTTGCTCAACCACCCCGTGGGCGTGCGCTCCTGCGTCGGGCGCGGGGCCACCTTCCACATCCAGTTGCCCCGGTGCGAAGCGGCTGCGCCCCCGCCAACGCCATCCTCCGCGCCGCCGCTGCACGGCGCATCCACGCAGGCATTGCCAGGGCTGGAAGGCTGCCGCATTCTGCTGGTGGAAGACGACGCCCTGGTGCGCGACAGTTACGCGCGCCTGCTCCAGTTGTGGGGGTGCGATGCCCGCGTCCATGCCAACGCCGACGCGGTCTTTGCGGCCCTGGGCCACGACGGCTGGCGCCCGCACCTGATCGTCACCGACCACCGCCTCGGCGGCGCGCTCAATGGCCGCCAGCTGATCGACGCGCTGCGCCACCGTTGGGGCGCCGGCCTGCCCGCCGTCATCATGACCGGCGACACGGAAGACGCCGACCTGCGCCAGACGCGCACCAACCAGTTGCGCGTGCTCTACAAACCCGTCAAGCCCGCCGAACTGCGCCAGGTGCTGGTGCAACTGTGGCGCGCAGAAGCCAGCTTGCACCCATCACCCATCGACGGATTCAGCCCTTCTTGATCCTTCTTGATCCTTGATCCGGCCCCTTGATGTATCAACTACCGTTCAGGCATCTCATCCCATCCGTTCAGGCTGAGCCTGTCGAAGCCTTTCAGCGGGCCGCATCAATATTTGCGTAAGTCCTGTCGCTATTGATCCAGCCCTTTCAGAGCCTGTAACATCCCACCCCGTGAAAATCCTTATTGTTGACGACCATGGCCTGGTTCGGGAGGGCTTGCAAGCCATCCTCAGCCGATCCGAGCTTTATGCCCAATGCGTGCAGGCGTGGGACGCCGCGTCACTCTGGAGCCAACTGCAGCAGCACCCCGACATCGACCTGGTGCTGATGGACATCCAGCTGCCCGATGCCAGCGGCCTGAGCCTGCTCGCAGACATCACGCAAAGGTTTCCGAGCCTGCCCGTGATCATGCTGTCCGCAGACCACGACGCCGCCATCGTCAAGCATTCGCTGGAGCAGGGCGCGCGCGGCTTCCTGCCCAAGTCGTCGCTCAACCAGGTTCTGGTCTCGGCCATACGGCTCGTGGCCGCGGGTGGCGTATATGTGCCGCCCGAAGCCCTGCAAAAACCGGCCAGCCGTCCAGCATCCACCGACCCGCTCGCCGCAGTCACCGTCGCATCGCTGGGGTTCACGCCACGGCAAGCCGACGTGTTCGGGCTGCTGCTGCAAGGCATGTCCAACAAGCAAATCTGCCGCGCACTCGACCTGGCCGAACCCACGGTCAAAATCCACGTCCGCGGCATCTTGCGCACATTGGGTGTGAGCAGCCGCGCCGAAGTGATCGCCAAATTCAGCACGCTCAACATGTCGCCCCCCATGCCCCGGCACGCAGCCGCGGGCGGTTAGCTCGGTTAGGTCATTGATCCGGCCCCTTGATGTATCAAAAACCCCTGATGAGCGACATGCTTCATATAACTTACCCCATCCGTTCGTGCTGAGCGAAGTCGAAGCCGGGGTGCGGTCTGGGTGTGCTAACCCCCATCTGTTCGGGCTGAGCGAAGTCGAAGCCGGGGCGCGGCCTGGGTGTGCAGCCCTTCGAC
>WOZN01000426.1 GCA_011620245.1 Acidovorax sp. | reverse complement strand
GGCGGCGAGAACATCTCCTCCATCGAGGTCGAAGACGTGCTCTACCGCCACCCCGACGTGCTGGCCGCCGCCGTGGTGGCCAAGCCCGACCCGAAATGGGGCGAAACCCCCTGCGCGTTTGTGGAACTGAAAGCCGGTGCGCAGACCACGGCCGATGACATCGTGCAGCATTGCAAGAAGCACCTGGCCGGCTTCAAGGTGCCGCGCGCGGTGGTGTTTGGCGAAATCCCCAAAACCGCCACGGGCAAGATCCAGAAATTCGAGCTGCGCAAGCAGGCGGGCTCTGCCGCGGCCATCAACGTCTGACCATTTCCGTGTGGCCGGCAACACAGGGAGCATCCATGGGTGCTATTATTTATATAGCTGGTAGCGCTTGCTGAATAAGGGCTGGAGGCCTATTTCATTCGAATATTGGGCAGTCGGGAATGGTTGCCAGATCTGGCAGCGCAACCGGCACGAAGACCGGATGCGATACTTGCCGCGGTTTTTATCCCCATCCGCGCGGGGCGTGCCTATGCCTTGCGCCGGCCCCCCATCCGTGCCCGGTTGCCCGGGCGAGTGAGTTGTTGATTGAAGTCCCTGAATTCCGCTGAACTGGCCGCCCGCAGCCTGGCTGCAGTCTGGCATCCCTGCACCCAGATGGCGCGTGCCGCCGTCACCCCGCCGCTGGCCATTGCCCGGGGTGAAGGCCCCTGGCTTTTCGACCTGGAAGGCCGGCGTTATTTCGACGCCAACAGCTCCTGGTGGGTCAACCTGTTCGGCCACTCGGATGCCGGCATCCGCGCCGCCATCACGCACCAGCTGGAGACCCTGCCCCATGTCATGCTGGCCGGCTGCACCCATGCGCCCGCGGTCGAGCTGGCGGAAAAGCTCTCGGCGCTGACCGGTGGCGCGCTGGGCCACGCCTTCTTTGCCAGCGACGGCGCCTCGGCCGTCGAGATCGCGCTGAAGATGAGCTTTCATTCCTGGTGCAACCGGGGCCAGGCGGACAAGCGCGAATTTGTCTGCCTGCGCAACGGCTACCACGGCGAGACCATCGGCGCGCTGGCCGTGACCGACGTGGCGGTGTTCCGCGATGCCTACGACCCGCTGCTGATGCGCGCCCACATTGTCGAGTCGCCCGATGCGCGCCAGGGTCCGGACGCCGAGGCCCGCGCGCTGGCCGACCTGCGCCGCGTGCTGACCGAGCGGCGCGGCCATGTAGCCGCCCTCATCATCGAGCCGCTGGTGCAGTGCGCCGCCGGCATGGCGATGCACGAGCCCTCGTACCTGCGCGCGGTGCGGGCGCTGTGCGACGAGTTCGACATCCACCTCATTGCCGACGAGATTGCGGTGGGCTGCGGGCGCAGCGGCAGCTTCTTTGCCTTTGAGCAGGGTGAATGCGGCTGGCCCGACTTCATCACGCTGTCCAAGGGCATCAGCGGCGGCACGCTGCCGCTGTCGCTGGTGCTGACCACCGAAACGGTGTACCAGAGCTTCTGGAGCGAGCAGGTGGGGCGCGGCTTTCTGCACTCGCATTCCTACACCGGCAACCCGCTGGCCTGCGCCGCAGCCAATGCCGTGCTCGACCGCTTTGCCGCCGGCCAGGTGCTGGAGAAAAACCGCGTGCAGGCCCGGCTGCTGGCCGATGCCTTCGCGCCCCTGGCCACCGACCCGCGCGTGCACCACCTGCGCCAGCGCGGCATGATTCTGGCGTTCGACATGCGCGAGCCCGGCGAGCGGTTTGCCGAGCGCTTTCATCTGGCGGCGCGTGCGCACGAGCTGCTGATCCGCCCCATTGGCGGCACCGTTTACCTGATGCCGCCCTATCTCATCGATGCGCCCACGGCGCAGTTCCTGTTCCAGGCCGTGATGGCCACGCTGGCGGATATGCTCGATGCTGCTTGACCATTTGAACCAGAAACTGCAGGCCATCGCGGCCAACGATCTGACGCGCGTGCTGCGCGAGGCCGAAAGCGCCACCGCACCGGTGCAGCGCGTGCGCGGTGCCGATGGGCAGTCGCGCGAGCTGCTGATGTTCTGCAGCAACGACTACCTGGGCCTGGCCGCCCATCCCGCGCTGGCCGAGGCGCTGGCCGAGGGCGCGCGCCGGTATGGCGCCGGCTCGGGCTCGTCGCACCTCATCAGCGGGCATTCGAGCGCGCATGCGGCGCTGGAGCGCGCCCTGGCGGCGGCCGTGGCGCCCGCCATTGCGAACGCCGAGGCGCTGTTCTTTTGCACCGGCTTCATGGCCAACCTGGCGGTGCTGACGGCCCTGGGCGATGCCGATGCGGTGATCTTTTCGGATGAGATCAACCATGCCTCGCTGATCGACGGCGCGCGCCTGGCCCGGGCGCAGGTGCAGCGCTACGCCCATTGCGACATGGCGCAGCTCGACGCGCTGCTGGGCGCCAGCACGGCCCGCATCAAGCTGATCGTCACCGACGCGGTGTTCAGCATGGACGGCGACATGGCCCCGCTCGATGTCCTGCTGGCGCTGGCCGAACGGCACGACGCCTGGCTGGTGGTGGACGACGCCCACGGCTTTGGCGTGCTGGGGCCGCAGGGGCGCGGCACGCTGGCGCATTTTGGCCTGTGCAGCGAGCGACTGATCATGGTGGGCACGCTGGGCAAGGCGGCCGGGGTGGCCGGGGCCTTCGTGGCCGCGCACCCCACAATCATCCAGTACCTGATCCAGGCCGCACGGGCCTATATCTTCACCACCGCCGCGCCGCCCGCCGTGGCCCATGCGCTGCTGCAAAGCCTGGCGCTGATGGCGGGCCCAGAGGGCGAGCAGCGCCGCGCCAACCTCTTGCGCCTGCAGGCGCAGCTGCGGGCCGGTGTGGGCGAATTGCTGGCGCGCCACCCGGGCCTGGGCTGGCGGCTGGTGGCGTCGGACACGCCCATCCAGCCACTCATCATTGGCGAGAACGCCGCCGCGCTGCGCGTGGCCGCCGTTCTCGACCGGGCCGGCCTGCGCGTGCCGGCCATCCGCCCGCCCACCGTGGCGCCGGGCACGGCGCGCCTGCGCATCACGCTGTGCGGCACGCACAGCGCGGCCGATATCGATCGTTTGCTGACGGCGCTGGCCGATGCGGCGGCAGAGCTGGCATGACACGCGGCTTCTTCATCACCGGCACCGACACCGAGATCGGCAAAACCGCCATCACCGCCGCGCTCACGCACCTGGCGGCGCAGTCGGGCCTGCGCGCGGCCGCCATCAAGCCGCTGGCGGCGGGGCAGGACTGCGTGGACGGCCGCTGGGTCAACGAAGACGTGCTGCGCCTGCGCGCAGCCAGCAACATGGACCTGCGCGACGACGAGGTGGGCCCGCTGCAGCTGCGCACGCCCTGCGCGCCGCATATTGCCGCCCGGCTGGAGGGCCGCGCCATCGCGCGCGAGGCGGTGCTGGCGGCCGTGCGTGGCGTGGCGGCGCGGGCCGACATGGCGTTCGTCGAAGGCGTGGGCGGCTTTCGCGTGCCGCTCGGCTGCGGCTGGGACACCGCAGACCTGGCCGTGGACCTGGGGCTGCCGGTGGTGCTGGTGGTGGGCCTGCGCCTGGGCTGCATCAACCATGCGCTGCTCACGGCCGAGGCCGTGCGGGCGCGCGGCCTGCGGCTGGCGGGCTGGGTGGCCAACACGGTCGATGCCGCCATGCCCCATGTGGCTGACAACCTGGCTGCGCTGGAGGCCGGCCTGTCAGCCCCTTTCCTGGGCCATGTGCCCCGACTGCCAGACCCGCACCCTGCCGCCATCGCCGCCCATCTGCCGCAGGCGCTGGCGCTGCTGCAAGCTGCATAGGTGCGGGGATGCGCAGGCCCCGGTGCGCTCTGCCCGGTCCTGTGGGAGGGGCTGTACGGCGCCCATGCGGGTGCTTCAGGTTGCTATTGTTTAGATAGCTGCCAGCGCTTATTTTGAAAGCGCTGGCGGCATATTTTCCTTGAAGATTCCGCTCAGAGGCTGAGAGTCTTTCAGTCGCCCATCACCACGCCTTCGCGCCGCGGGTCGGCGCCGCCCAGCCAGATTTTCTTGCCATGCGCCTGGCCGCGGGTGATGGCCTGCAGGCCGCTGGTCATGTTCATCTCGCGCACCTCGGCGCCGCGTGCGCGCAGGGCCTCCACCGTGGCCGGCGGGAAGCGGTTTTCTTCCAGCAGGGTGGGGCCGTTGAACGTGCCGAAGTTGGGCAGGTTGATGGCCTGCTGGGGCAGCAGGCCCCAGTTGAATACGCCATACAGCGTCTTGGCCGTGTAATGGATGATGGCCGCGCCGCCGGGGCTGCCGCCGCTCATCAGCAGCTCGCCGCTGGCCTGGTCGAACACCAGCGTGGGCGCCATGGACGAGCGCGGGCGCTTGCCGGGCTGCACGCGGTTGGCAATGGGCTGGCCCTGCGCGTCGGTGGGGGCAAAGCTGAAGTCGGTGAGCTCGTTGTTGAGCAGAAAGCCGCCGGGGCGCGCGGCGTTGGTGGTGACCATCTGGCGCGCGCCGAACTGGTCTTCGATGGTGGTGGTCATGGCCACCGCGTTGCCGAAGGCGTCCACGATGCTGATGTGGCTGGTGCCGTGCTCGGGCTGCTCGGGCATGGGAGCCAGGCTGGTGCGCATGGCGCCCGGCGTGCCCGGCTGCGCCACCTTCATGCTCTGCGCACCGATCAGCCGGGCGCGGCGGGCCAGGTAGGCGGGCTCCAGCAGGCTCAGCCAGCTGCCGGCGGGGGGCTGCACGAAATCGGGGTCGGCCACGTATTGCGCGCGGTCGGCAAAGGCCAGGCGCGCGGCCTCGGTGTAGAGGTGCAGCCAGTCGGCGCCGGGTGCGGGGCCGCGCAGGCCATCCTGCAGCGGCATTGCGGCCGCGTCGGTGTTCTTGAGGATGCCCAGGATCTGGCCGATGGCGATGGCCCCCGAACCCGGCGGCGGAAAGCCGCACACGCGAAAGGCGTGGGGCGCGACCTGGTAGCTGGTGCACAGGGCTTCGCGCTTTCTGGCCTGGTAGCCGGCCAGGTCGGCCAGGCTGAGCTGGCCCGGGTTGGTGGGGTGGGTGCGCACCTTGGCCACGATGGCCTGGGCCACGCCGCCCTCCAGCAGCGCCTTGGAGCCTTGCCGCGCGATGGCTTGCAGCACCGCAGCCAGTTCGGGGTTCTTCAGCACATGGCCCACGGGCCAGGGTTTGCCGGCCGCGTCGTAGAAATAGGCGGCGGCCACGGGGTCTTGCGACAGGAACTTTTCATTGGCCAGCAGGGCATGGAGCCGCGCGCTCACCTTGAAGCCGCCCTCGGCCAGCTCGATGGCGGGCTGGAACAGTTGCGGCCAGGCCAGCTTGCCATGCTCGCGGTGCGCCAGCTCCAGCATGCGCACCGTGCCCGGCACGCCCACCGAGCGCCCGCCCACCACGGCATCGTTGAAGGGCAGGGGTTTGCCGTCCGCGCCGATGAAGAGCTTTTCGGTGGCGGCGGCGGGCGCTGTTTCGCGCCCGTCATAGGCTTCCACCCGGTCGCCCGCAGCATGCAGCAGGAAGGCGCCGCCGCCAATGCCGCTGGACTGCGGCTCCACCAGTGCCAGCACCATCTGCACGGCAATGGCCGCATCGATGGCCGAGCCGCCGGCCTTGAGCACCTGGTAGCCCGCGTCGGTGGCCAGCGGGTTGGCCGCGGCCACGGCGAACTTTTCGGTGGCCCAGCCCGGCTTTTCCGTATAGCCCGACGAGCCCTCGGGCTGGCTGGGCACGGTGTAGGCCAGCGGCGGGGCGCTGTTGCAACCGGCCAGCAGAGCGGCAGCGGCGATCAGCGCAATGCGAAGGGTGGTGGTAGTGGTCTTGGGCATCCTGCGTGCTCCTTGGGCGGGGAGCCATGGTACCGGGCGGGTGGCGGAGGACCGGTAGTTGTTACATTGCGGAACAGTGACTTGGGTTTGTACTGTTTTTGGCCTCTAGCGCTTTGTGGGTAAGCGCTGATAGCTATCAATTAATGAGCAATTCGGCTCACGCCGGCATGGGCCCGGCCCGCCCGTCTTCCACCACGAAGCGCGCCAGGGTGGATGCGCCACTGTCGGCCCGCAAGGGGTCGTCCATCACCCGCAAGGTGGTGGTCCAGCGCTGCGGCGTGA
>WOZN01000372.1 GCA_011620245.1 Acidovorax sp. | reverse complement strand
TCGGGCCATTGCTCGCGCACCATCATGATCAGGCCGGGGTCGGCCATGATGAGGGCGTCGGGCCGCATGGCGATGATGGGCTCGATGTCGCGCAGGTAAGTGCGCACCTTGTCGTTGTGCGCCAGCAGGTTGCTGGTGAGGAAGAATTTCTTGCCGCGCGCGTGGGCTTCCTGGATGCCCTGCTGGATTTGCTCCAGGCGGAATTCATTGTTGCGCGCGCGCAAAGAATAGCGCGGCTGGCCGGCGTAGACGGCGTCGGCGCCAAAGTCGTAGGCGGCGCGCATCTTGTCGAGCGAGCCGGCGGGCAGCAGCAGTTCGGGGCTTTTGAGGGTCATGGTTCATTGTGGCCGAGGCCATGGAAACTGCTGTGCGCTACCTCGGTAAACCGGCAGGTGGAGGCGTCGCTGCAGCGTTTCGAAGTGGGGCGCGTTGCCCCGTGTCGAGATTTTCAATCCTGCGGGCGAAAGCCGATTTCCAGCGAGGACGGAACGCGCCCGTCCACGTCGCGAGGCAGCGACTCGGTCTTGTCCAGCGCACGCAGCACGGCGTCGTCCCAGGCCTTGTTGCCGCTGGATTGGATCAGTTTTTTGCCCACGATGGTGCCATCGGAGGCAGCGCGCACCTGCACCACCGCGCGCGGGTTGCCGGCGATGGCATCGGGGTACACGATGTTGGGCCGGACCTTGGCCGCCACCTTGCCGCCATAGCTGCCCGAGGGGCCTGCATCCCGCAGGGCCTGGCCCGTGGCGGTTTCGCCGCCCGTGGCGCCGGCCAGGCCTTGCATGCGGCGGATGTTTTCCTGCCGACGGGCTTCGGCGGCCTTGGCGCTGGCCTTCTCGAGGGCGTCCTGCTTGCGCTTTTCTTCCTGTGCCTGGCGTTTCTGGTCTTCGGCCAGCTGTTTTTGCTTTTCCAGCTTGTCCAGGCGCTCTTTCTCGCGCTCGGCTTTTTGCTGCTCGGCCTTTTCCTTTTGCAGGCGTTCTTTCTTCTCCTGCTCCAGGCGCTCGCGGCGCTCTTGTTCCTGGCGTTCGCGCTCGCGCTTCTCGCGTTCGAGCTGCTGCTGGCGCTCTTTCTTTTCTTTCTCCAGGCGCTTTTTCTCGCGCTCGATGGCGATGTCGGCCTCGCGGGTGTCCGGCTCAGCCTGCCGTGGCGGGGGCGGGGGCGGTATGGGCCTGGGCCTGGGCCTGGGCGGCTCGGGCATTGGCTTGGGTGGGGGCGCCGGGGGCTCGACGGCCCGGGGGGCTGCCTGTTGCGGAACGGCCGACCACAGTTCGGCCTGCACGGCCGGCATGTCGGCGCTGCTTTTCCAGTTCACGCCCCAGGTCAGTGCCGCAATCAGAATGGCGTGCGCCAGTACGGCCAGTGCAATGGCGCGCAGGCGGGCCGGCGGGTGGGGCGGGGCAAACTGGTCGCGGTCGTCTTGGGCGTGCATGGGGGTCTGGGTATGCCGGTCGTCAGCCGCCGCTTTTCACGGCCAGGGCGACCCGAGTCACACCGGCACCCTGCAGGGCCGACATGGCTTTCATCACGGAATCGTAGGAGACGTTTTTGTCCGCGCTGATGAGCACGGGCGTGTCTTCCGGCTGATCCTTGAGCCAGTTCTTGGCCGTGGCGCCCAAGCTCTGCAGGGGAACGGTCCGTTCGTTGCCGTCGGCCTTGAAGCGGATGCCGCCATCCTTTTCGACGATGACGTCCGCCCGCCTTTTGGGTACCTTGGCGCCCTTGCCGACCGAAGGCACGTTCACCGAACTCGGTGTGAGCATGGGCGCCGTCACCATGAAGATGATGAGCAGCACCAGCATCACGTCGATGAAGGGCACCATGTTGATTTCGTTCATGGAGCGGCGGCGGCTGCCAGTGCGCGAGGCCATTGCGGGCATGTCGGTCTTCCGGTTCAGTGGCCCGAGGGCGAGCCGGGGTGGGCGCCCAGGTTGCGCTGCAGGATGTTGGAGAACTCTTCGATGAAGGTCTCCTGGTGGCTGGCCACGCGGTCGATGTCGCGCGCGAAGCGGTTGTAGGCGATCACGGCCGGGATGGCCGAAAACAGCCCGAGGGCGGTGGCCACCAGTGCTTCGGCGATGCCGGGCGCCACGGTGGCCAGCGTGACCTGCTCCATGCCGGCAAAGCCCGTGAAGGCGTGCATGATGCCCCACACCGTGCCGAACAGGCCCACGTAGGGGCTCACCGAGGCCACCGAGCCGAGGAACGACAGGCTGGATTCGACCATGTCCATCTCGCGTTGGAAGCTGGCGCGCATGGCGCGGCGGGCGCCGTCGAGCAGCGTGCCGGGGTCGATGATGCGGCGTTCGCGCAGCTTCTGGTATTCGCGCATGCCGCTGGCGAATATGCGTTCCATGGGGCCGGCGTTCTTGGCGTTCTGCGCGGCGCTGGCATACAGGTCGTTGAGGCTGGTGCCCGACCAGAAATCGCGCTCGAAATCCTCGTTGAGCGCCTTCACCCGCTTCAGGGCAAACAGCTTGCGAAAGATGGCGGCCCAGCTCGCGACGGAGACGCCCAGCAGCAGCAGCATGACGAGTTGCACCACCCAGCTGGCGTGCAGCACCAGGGTGATGATGGACATGTCTTGGGAATTCATGAAAGTTGTTCCAGAAGGGTGCTCGGGATTCTTGCGGGGCGCATGCTGGCGGCATCCACCCAGCCGATGCGGATGGTGCCTTCGCTCAGCAAAACGCGCGGTCGATCGGTCAAATGCTCATTATTCAATAGCGCCTGCTGCACGATTGTCAAGGATGCGCGGCCTGCTTCGTGCAAATGGGCGGTAACGATGAGTGCATCGTCCAGGCGTGCCGGGCGCAGGTAACGCAGGCGGGCATCGGTTACGACGAACATTCCGCCGGTTTGTTCCCGCAACCGCTGCTGGCCAATGCCCAGCGAGCGCAGCCATTCGGTGCGGGCGCGTTCGAAGAACTTCAGGTAGTTGGCGTAGAACACGATGCCGCCGGCATCGGTGTCTTCCCAATAGATGCGAATGGGGAATTCGAACGCCATGGCTTCGCTTCAGCCCAGCAGCGCGCGCAGCCGCGCCACAGATTCCTGCAGTTGCGCCATCGAATTGGCCGTGGAGAGGCGCACGAAGCGTTGCGGTTCAAAGGTGCCGAAGTCGCGCCCCGGCGTCACGGCCACATGGGCGCGGCGCATCAGCTCGTAGGCAAAATCCCAGCTGCCCTGCACGCCGAGCTTTTCGCAGGCGCTGGTGCAGTCGGCCCAGGCATAGAAGGCGCCGTCGGGCATCACGGGCACGGCCAGGCCCAGGGCCTGCAGGGCAGGGATGAAGTAGTCGCGCCGGGCCTTGAACTCGGCGCGCCGGCGTTCGTATTCGGCAATGCTTTCGGCCTCGAAGCAGGCCATGGCCGCGAGTTGCGAGACGGTGCTGGCGCAGATGAACAGGTTTTGCGCAAGGCGCTCGACCACGGGCACCATGACATCGGGCACCACCATCCAGCCCAGGCGCCAGCCCGTCATGTTGAAATATTTGCTGAAGCTGTTGATGCTGATGACGTTGTCGTCGATGGCCAGGGCCGTCTGGCCGAAAGCTTTTTCGTACGACAGACCCAGGTAGATCTCGTCGATCATCGTCACGCCGCCCCGGTCCTGCACCACGCCGTGGATGCGGCGCAGCTCATCGGGCGCAATGGAGGTGCCCGTGGGGTTGGAGGGCGAGGCCAGCAGCACGCCGCGCGTCTTGCTGTTCCAGGCCGCCTGCACCTTCTCGGCGCTCAGCTGGTAGCGCTCGGCGGCCGTGGTGGGAATCAGCACAGCGTTGCCTTCGGCGGCGCTCACGAAATGCCGGTTGCAGGGGTAGCTGGGGTCGGGCATCAGCACCTCGTCGCCGGCCTCGATCAGCGCCAGGCAGGCCAGGTGCAGTGCCGCCGAGGCGCCGGCCGTGACCACGATGCGGCGCGCCGGCACGTTCACACCAAAGCGCTGCTGGTACCAGCCGCTGATGCGCTCGCGCAGGGGCTCGTAGCCCAGTGACGGGGTGTACTGCGTGGCGCCATCGCGCACGGCGCGTGCGGCGGCTTCCTGCACCAGCGGGGGCGCCGTGAAATCGGGCTCGCCGATGTTCAGGAAGATCATGGGCTGGCTGCTGCCGGCCACTTCGCGCGCCATGGCTTGTGCGGCCTTGGCCATTTCCATCACATAAAACGGTTCGATGCGCCCGGCGCGTGTGGAAAACTTCATGGGGAGGGATCCTGCCCGCGCTGCGCGGGTGATGACGGAAATATTGATGCGGCCCGCTGAAGTCTGAACCGTTCGCCCTGAGCCTGGCCTGTCCTGAGCCCGACGAAGGGTCGAAGGGCTTCGACAAGCTCAGCCTGAACGGTAGTTGATACAACAAAGGGCCGGATCATTAGGCAGGCCGCAGGGCGGCCCGGGGCGCTGGTTCAGGCGGCAGCATCGGTGTTGGCGGAGGCGGCGACCGGCGCGGCGCCCTTGTCGGCGGCCACCTCGGCCGCACGCAGGCGGGGCGCCAGGCCGTTGAGCACGGCATTCACATATTTGTGGCCGTCGGTGCCGCCAAATTCCTTGGCCAGCTCGATGCACTCGTTGAGCACCACGCGCCAAGGCACATCCAGGCAATGCTGGAACTCGTACACGCCGATCCACATGGTGGCGTGCTCGACGGGCGAGATCTCGGCCATCTTGCGGTCGAGCAGCGGCGTGATCAGGGCATCGAGTTCGGCGGCCGTGTTGATGCAGCCGTGCAGCACGGCGTTGTAATGCGCGGCGTCGGCCTTGTGAAAGCCGGCCAGGTCGCGCGTGAACGCATCAATGGCCGCGGCCTCGTTGCGCCCCACGATGTGCTGGTACAGCGCCTGCAGTGCAAACTCGCGCGCGCGGCTGCGGTTGGATTTGGAGGCCGCCTTGCGCACGCCATTGCTTTTGAGCCCGGTGCGGGCCTGCCTGGGGGGGCGCGCAGGCGGGGACGATGCTGGCGTGGTGGGATCGGTCATGACAATGCTTCCAGCAGGTTGGCCATTTCCACCGCCACGTAGGCGGCATCGCGGCCCTTTTCGGTCTGGCGCGCAACGGCCTGTTCCAGGTTTTCGGTGGTGAGAATGGCGTTGGCGATGGGCAGCTGGTAGTCGAGCGCCAGCCGGGTCAGGCCCGCGCCCGATTCATTGGCCACCAGCTCGAAATGGTAGGTTTCGCCGCGGATGATGCAGCCCAGGGCGATCAGTGCATCGAAGTTGTCGCTCTCGGCCATGGCCTGCAGGGCCACTGGCACTTCGAGCGCACCGGGCACCAGCACATGGGTGATGTGCTTTTCCTGCACGCCCAGGTCCAGCAATGCATTGCGGCAGGCCGCAGCCAGTGCGTTGGTGATGCCTTCGTTGAAGCGGGCCTGGACGATGCCGATGTGCAGCTTCTTGCCATCGAGCCGGTCTGCTGTTCCTTTTTCTGCGCCAAACATGGTGTGATTCCTATTCTTTGGGGATGTAGCCCGTGATTTCGAGTCCGTAGCCCGCCATGCTGGGCATGCGGCGGGCCCGGCCCATGAGATGCATCTTGTGCACGCCGCATTCGCGCAGGATCTGCGCGCCCACGCCGTAGGTGCGCAGATCCATGCGGCCGCGCTCGGGGGCCTGCGCGGCACGCGCCGTGCCCTCGAACTGCTCCAGCAGCTGTGCGGCGCTTTCACCGCAGTTGAGCAGCACGGCCACGCCCTTGCCCTGGCTGGCGATGTAGTGCAGGCTGGTGTCCAGGCCCCACGAGTGCATGGAGCGGTTCACTTCCAGCACATCCAGCACCGACAGCGGCTCGTGCACGCGCACGGGCACCACATCGTCCGCGCTCCACTGGCCCTTGGCCAGGGCCAGGTGCATGGCCCGGCTGGGCTTGTCGCGGAAGGCGTGGGCGGTGAACTCGCCGTAGGCCGTCTGCAGCGTGCGCTGGCCCATCTTCTCGACCAGCGATTCGGTGCGGCTGCGGTGCTCGATCAGGTCGGCGATGGTGCCGATCTTGATGCCGTGCTTGGCGGCAAAAATCTGCAGGTCGGGCAGGCGCGCCATGGTGCCGTCGTCCTTCATGATCTCGCAGATCACGGCGGCGGGG
>WOZN01000302.1 GCA_011620245.1 Acidovorax sp. | reverse complement strand
TGGAACAGCGTGATGCCGTCGCCCGGCTGCAGGCGCAGCACCTGCACATGGCGCGCGGCGCCGGGGGGCAGGTCGATCTCGGCCCCGGGGGTCAGAGGCACCGGGCAGTGGAAACGGGGCATATGCTACTTAATTGATAGCTATTGGCGCTTTGCTGGTAAGCGCTAAAGGCCGATTTTAGGTTCAAAGAGGGGGTGAAGCTGGCTGCTACATGCGGCCATAGGCAAAGCCGGTGACGGGCTCGGTGCCTTCGATCTGGTCGAGCATCTTGAGCAGGGGCCCGAGCTGCCGGTAGCGGTTGGTTGTGGCGCGGATGTAGCCCATGAAGCGCGGAGCGTCGGCCAGGTACCTGGGCTTGCCGTCGCGCAGGGTCAGGCGCGCAAAGATGCCGGCCACCTTGAGGTGGCGCTGCAGCCCCATCCATTCAACCGCGCGGTAGAACTCGCCAAAGTCCTCGCCCCAGCCGCTGGCGCTGTTCGCGCCCAGCAGGCCGGCCTTGCGGGCCTTTTCCCAGTAACGCACGGTGATGTCGAGGATGAATTCTTCTTCCCAGCTGATGAAGGCGTCGCGCAGCAGGCTGGCGATGTCGTAGGTGATGGGGCCGTAGACGGCGTCCTGGAAATCGAGCACGCCAAGAGGGCCACCCTCTTGCACGGGTGCCATCAGGTTGCGGGTCATGAAATCGCGGTGCACATAGACCTGCGGGGCGGTGAGGTTGTGCGCCACGATGGCATCGAAGGCGCTGGCCAGCGTGGCCTGCTGCCGGTCGTCCAGGGCGATGCCGCGGTGCCTGGCCAGATACCAGTCGGGGAACAGCGCCATTTCGCGGCGCAGCAGGGCTTCGTCGCAGGCGGGCAGCACGCCGGGCCGGGAGGCCTTTTGCCATTCGAGCAGCACATCGGCGGCCTGCAGATACCAGTCCAGCGCGGCCTGGGGGGCTTCGGGCCGCAGCAACCCGATCAGCGTGGTGCTGCCCAGATCGCTCAGCAGCATGAAGCCCCCGGGTTCATCCCAGGCCAGAATCTGCGGCACGTTCAGGCCGGCGGCGGCCATCAGGCCCTGCACCTGCACGAAGGGGCGGCAGTTTTCCTTGTCCGGGGGGGCGTCCATCACGATGCAGCTGGCTCCCGATGCGCTGTCGATGCGCAGGTAGCGCCGAATGCTAGCGTCGGCCGAGGCGGCACGCAGGCTGGCGGGCAGCAGCTGGTGGCTTTGCACCAGCAGCGCAAGCCATTGCTCGAACGCTGCCTGCCGGGCTGCATCGGGCCAGCTGACGGGGCTGGCGGGGGCGGGCGATGCCGCGGCAAGGGACGTTGGGGGGGAAGAAGGGTGGCTCATGGATAATCCCATTTTACAAACCCGCCCTGCCTGGCGCGGGCCGTTTCTCCAGCCCTGTCCATATTGCCCGACGTGCCCCGTTGCCAGCCCTCTTTCGTGCAGAACCCCCCACCCTTTTTCCGGCCGGTGCGGCAAGCTGCTGCGCGGGCCCGCCGCCCGGGGCTGCACCCCCTGACCTATGCGGTGGCGCTGGCCTGGTGCGGCGTGCCGCTGGCCGCGCTGGCGCAGGCCGATGCGCCCAGCGCGTGGGATGCCCCGCCGGCGCTGCGCCGCAGCCCGCAGCTGCAGGAAGCCCTGCCGGCGGACATGCGCCCCCGGTTGCCGGTGTTTGTCTTGGGCGACCGCATCACGGGCCAGCCCGATGTGAAGGCTGTCGTCGACGGCAATGCCGAGCTGCGCCGGGGGGATACCGTGATCCGGGCCGATCGGCTGGAATACACCATGCCCGATGACTTGGCCAAGGCGCAGGGCAACGTGCGCATCAACAAGGCGGGCAACACCTATGACGGCTCGGCGCTGGAACTGCATGTGGACGCATTCCAGGGTTTTTTCAGCGACGCGCGTTATCGCTTCCTTGCGACTGGCGCCCATGGCGATGCCACGCGGGTGGACTTTCTGGACCGCGACCGTTCGGTGGTGCACAACGCCACCTACACCACCTGCCAGAAAGACGACTCCGCCAGCTGGGAGCCCGACTGGGTGCTGCGCGCCAAGACCATCCGCCTGGACAATGCGGAAGAGGTGGGCACCGCCGATGGGGCCGTGCTGGAGTTCAAGGGGGTGCCGGTGCTGCCCATTCCGCATATCAGCTTTCCGTTGTCGGACAAGCGCAAGTCCGGACTGCTGCCCCCGACGATGGGCCTGGACAGCCGCAACGGTTTCGAATACCTGCAGCCCTACTACTGGAACATCGCCCCCAACCGCGACGCCACGCTGCGTGGCGGAATCATGGCCAAGCGCGGCATCGAAATCGGCGGCGAGTTCCGCTACCTCGAAAACGACTACCAGGGCCAGGTGGATGCCACCCTGATGCCCACGGACCGCCAGCGCGAGGGCAAGCGCTGGGGCTATTCGGCGCAGCACCAGGGGCAGATCAGCACCCCCGTGGGTGGCATGGGCCTGAACCTCAATCTCAACCGGGTGAGCGATAACGATTACTGGCGTGACTTCAGGCGGGCCGTGCAACCGCTGCGCCAGCGCCTGCTGCCCAGCGATGCAACCCTGTCGTGGGCGGCTGGCGACATGTCCGCCCAGGTGCGCACGCTCAAGTGGCAGGCCCTGCAGGACGTAACCTCGCCCATCGTGCCGCCCTACAATCTCATGCCCCAGATGCAGTGGCGCTATACGCCCCAGGATCTGGGTCGGGGCGTGGATTTCAGCCTGCTGGCCGACACCACGCGTTTCGAGGCGGACCGGGCGCTGCCCAACCCGGCCGACGGCCAGCGCAGCTTCGTGCAGGCGCAGCTGAGCCGCCCCTTTCTGGCGCCGGGGGGCTTCGTCATCCCCAAGCTGCAGCTGCACGCCACGCAATACCAGTTCGACGATCCTTTGATAACCGGGGAGCATTCAGCCAGCCGCACCCTGCCCACCTTCAGTCTGGACAGCGGGCTGGTGTTCGAGCGCGATGCGCACCTGCTGGGGCGCGCCTTCACCCAGACGCTGGAACCCCGCGCGTTCTACACCTACACGCCCTTTCGCGACCAGAGCCGCCTGCCGGTGTACGACACGGCGGCCAATGACTTCAACTTTGGTTCCATCTACACCGAAAACGCTTATGGCGGCAATGACCGCCTGGCAGACAACAACCTGCTTACCCTGGGCGTGACCACGCGCTTTCTCGACCCCAGCACCGGCGCCGAGGCGGTGCGCCTGGGCATCGCCCAGCGCCTGCGGTTCTCCGACCAGGACGTGACCCTGCCCGGTGCCGCGCCAGTCAGCGAGCGCCTGTCCGATGTGCTGCTGGGGGCCGGCATCAACTGGACACCGCAGTGGGGCTTTGACTCCACCGTGCAATACAACCCCAAGTCGGATCGCTCCATCCGTTCCACCGTGGCGGCGCGCTACAGCCCGGGCAACTACCGCACCGTGAACGCGGTCTACCGGTTGCAGCGGGGCTCCAGCGAGCAAATCGATGTGGGCTGGCAATGGCCGGTGGCGGCCTTGTGGGGCGGCCAGGGCGCAGACAGTGGCCCGGAGCGCGCCAAAGGCCAGGGCCAGGGCAGCGGCGGCAACCGCTGGTACACCGTGGGCCGCCTGAACTACAGCTTGAAGGACAGCAAGCTGGTCGATACAGTGGTGGGCTTTGAATACGACAGCTGCTGCTGGATCGGCCGCGTGGTGCTCAATCGCCTGCAAAGCAGCTTGACCACCGCCAGCACGCAGCTGCTGTTCCAGATCGAATTCGTGGGCTTCTCCCGCCTGAGCCTGGGCGCCAACCCCCTTGATACCTTGAAGCGCAATGTGCCGCGTTACCAATACCTGCGCGAGCAGGTCAGCAGCCCCAGCCGCTTCAGCAACTATGACTAACCTGACACCATGAACCACCGTGCAATTGCTTTGGGCCTGGCGTGCCTGGCATCTTTCGTGACCTCGGGCGCTGCGGCGCAAGGTTTGCGCCCCTCGAAGGCTGCGGGAGCGGGCCTTTCGCGCACGGCGCCTGCGGCACCTTCCTTCCCCCTGCCCGAGCCTGGTGCAGACACCGCGCTGCGGCAAGCCGATTACATCGTGGCGGTAGTCAATTCGGAACCCGTCACCAACAACGAGGTGCGGGCCCGGGCGGCACGCATCGCGCAGCAGATGGTCCAGCAGGGCAATCCCTTGCCGCCGCGCGATATGCTGGTCCGCGAGGTGCTGGAGCGGCTGATTCTGGAAAAGATCCAGCTGCAACTGGCCCGCGAAGCCGGTATACGCGTGGACGACTTTGCCGTCGGCCAGGCCGAGGAGAGCGTGGCCAAGCAAAACAGCGTCAGCGTGGCAGAGATGCACCGCCGGCTGGCCGCCGACGGCATCAGCAAGGAACGCTTTCGCGAAGAGTTGCGCAACCAGCTGCTGCTGCAGCGCCTGCGCGAGCGCGATGTGCAGTCCCGGGTGCGCGTGAGCGATCTGGACGTGGACCAGTACCTGCGCGAACAGCAGTCGGCTGCCGATGCCTCCAGTATGGAAATCAACCTGGGCCATATTCTGGTGTTGGTGCCAGAAAACGCCAGCCCTGCCCAAGTGGCCGAGCGCCAGGCCCGCGCCCAGCGCGCCGCTGACAAGGTGCGTGCCGGCGAGGACTTTGCGGCAGTGGCCAGCGAGTTCTCCGATGGTGCCGAGGCCAAGACGGCAGGCGGGCTGCTGGGCATGCGCCCGGTCGACCGTTATCCCGAGCTCTTTATCAGCGCCACGGCGCAGCTGCCCGTGGGCGGCATCGTCGGGCCCTTGCGTTCTGCGGCGGGCTTTCATGTGCTCAAGGTGATGGACAGGACCACCGCCGGTGTGCCCACCATGGTGACCCAGAGCCATGTGCGGCATATCCTGCTGCGCACCGGCCCCCAATTGACCGAGAGCGCCGCCGCAGCGCTGCTGGCCGATTACCGGCGCCGCATCGTGACGGGCCAGGCAGACTTTGCCGAATTGGCGCGCGAGCATTCGCAGGATGGCAGCGCCAAGCAGGGCGGTGATCTGGGCTGGGCCAATCCGGGCCGCTACGTGCCCGAATTCGAGCAGGCCATGAATGCGCTCCAGCCCGGCGAGGTCAGTGAGCCCGTGGTGTCGCGTTTTGGCGTGCACCTGATCGAGCTGGTAGAGCGCCGCGAGGTCAAGCTCACCCAGCGCGAGCAGCGCGACATGGCGCGCGACACGGTGCGCGAGAAGAAGGTCGAGGAAGCCCTCACCAACTGGATGCAGGAGTTGCGGGGCCGGGCCTACGTCGAATACCGCGACGCACCCCGGTGAAGATGGCCGCTGCATGAAACACATTCCCCGCAAGCGCTTCGGCCAGCATTTCCTGTCGGACGGCGGCATCATCGAAGCCATCGTCAGCACCATTGCGCCGCAGCCGGGTCAGCCCATGGTGGAGATCGGCCCCGGCCTGGCCGCGCTGACCCAGCCGCTGGTCGAGCGCCTGGGGCGCCTGACGGTGATCGAACTGGACCGGGACCTGGCCTTGCGGCTGCGGCTGCACGGCCAGCTCGATGTCATCGAGTCCGACGTGCTGAAAGTCGATTTCACGCAACTGGCGCACACCATGGGTGTTTCCCGGATCCGGGTGGTCGGCAACCTGCCCTACAACATCTCCACGCCCATCCTGTTCCATCTGCTCGAGCATGTGCAGGTGATCGAAGACCAGCATTTCATGCTGCAAAAAGAGGTGATAGACCGCATGGTGGCGCAGCCCGCCACCTCCGACTATGGGCGCCTTTCGGTGATGCTGCAGTGGCGCTATGCCATGGAGAATATGCTGTTCGTGCCACCCGAGAGCTTTGATCCGCCGCCGCGCGTGGACAGCGCGGTGGTGCGCATGGTGCCGCACGCAGAGCCCGCGGCTTTGTCGGCGCCTTTGCTGCAAGAGCTGGTGCGGGTGGCCTTCAGCCAGCGGCGCAAGCTGCTGCGCCACACGCTGGGCCGCTGGCTGGAAGCGCGCCAGTTTGCGGGCCAGTTCGACACCCAGCGCCGCGCCGAGGAAGTACCCGTGGCCGAATACCTGGCCCTGGCACAAGCATGCTCTT
Source organism: Acidovorax sp. (assembly GCA_011620245.1). Lineage (GTDB taxonomy): Bacteria > Pseudomonadota > Gammaproteobacteria > Burkholderiales > Burkholderiaceae_C > Acidovorax. The sequence goes on along the minus strand of WOZN01000302.1, from coordinate 32 downwards.
GAACCTAAAAACGGCAGTTGACCGCTTTGTAT
>WOZN01000157.1 GCA_011620245.1 Acidovorax sp. | reverse complement strand
CTGTTCAACGCCGTGCTGCGCCCCGTGCTGGTGGTGCTGACATTGCCGGTGACCATCGTCACCATGGGCCTGTTTCTCTTCGTGATCAACGCCCTGATGTTCTGGGCCGCCGCGAGCGTGCTTGACGGCTTCCATGTCACCGGTTTCGGCGCCGCCCTGCTGGGCTCGCTGATCTATTCGCTGCTGGGGCTGCTGATCGAATCAGCGCTCGGCGGCCTGTTCTTTAAGCAGTGACTCCATCGCGCGCAACCGCGTGTCGATGATGGACGCCTCGATGTAGTCGGCGGCGCTGCTGCTCTTGCGCGCCAGGTCCTGCCCGGCCTTGAAGCGGTCCACCGCCGCGGCATAGTCGTAACGGGCGGCATGCGATTCGGCCTCGGCGCGCACGGCCCGCAGCGGCTGACCCTGGGCCTGCCAGGCGCTCGCCAGCAGCTGCCACACCGTCGCATCGTGCGGGTGGGTGACCACCCAGGTCTGCAGGGCGCCGGTCACCTCGGCCGGGCGGCCCACGCGCAGCAGGGCCTGGGTGCGCAGCACCAGTTCCGGCCGGCCCGTGCCCTGGGGCAAGCGCTGCAGTGCAGCCTCGGGCAGGCCGGCCGCAAACTCGATCTCGGCTGCCAGCAGCTGCGACTGGCGCTGGGCGGCTGCATCGCCCCGCACCACCTCGTTCAGCTTTGCCTGGGCCGCGCGTGCGGCAGCAAAATCCCGCAACTGGTTGCTGGCCAGGGCGGCGGTGTACAGCGATGCTGCGCGGCGAGCGGCGGGCTGGCTGTCAAAGCCGGTGCCCTGGGGCTCGGCAATCCACAGCCGCAGCGCATCCACCCCGGGGTTCGACAACACGCGGGCCCGGGCCGCCACCATGGCGTGCTCCAGGCTCGGCGGCGGCGGCGCCGCGCCGCCGGGCGGCAGCCGCGAATGGATGTCGGCCATGCGCTCGGTGGTCAGCGGGTGGCTGCGCAAATAGGGCCACGAGCCGTTGTCGTTGAGCCGGTTGGCCTGCTGCAGCTTGTCGAACATGCTCACAAAGCCCTGGGGCGCAAACCCCGAAGGCTCCATCAGCCCGTAGCCGATGCGGTCGGCCTCGCGCTCCATGTCGCGCGAGAAATTGAGCTGGTTCTGCATGGCAAACGCCTGGCCGCCCACCATCATGGCCTGGGCGGCCTCGGGGTTCTTGCTGGCGGCCAGCGTGGCCAGCGCCATGGCCCCCATCAGCAAGGGCGCCTGGCGGCTTTGCTGCGCGATCAGGCGCGAAATATGGCGCTGGGTGACATGGCTCAACTCATGCGCCAGCACCGAGGCCAGCTCGTCGCGCGTGGCCACCACGCCAATCAGCCCCAGGTGCACGCCCAGATAACCACCGGGCAGCGCAAAGGCGTTGACCGTGCGGTCGCGCCCCAGCAGCACCTCCCAGGCAAAGCGCTCATCGAGCTCGGGCGAGAGCTCGCCGCGCGAGCGCGCAGCCCCCAGCAGCGCCTGCCACAGCCCCTGCACATATTCCACCAGCACCGGGTCATCGATGTAGTCGGGGTCGCGGTACAGCTCGCGGATGATGCGGTCGCCCAGGCGGCGCTCCTCGCCCGTGGTGAGGGTGCTGCCTTCGCCCAGGGTGGGCAGGCTGGGCTGGGCGGCGGCAGGCAGTGGCGCACCCGCGCCAATAGCTATCAATAAAGAAGCTATCAGCGCCCGTCCAGCAAGCGCTGGAGGCATTTTTCGCTTGATATATTGCGCAGAAGAAAAGGCGCCAGCCCAAGGCCTGGCGGGGGTGCATTTGCGGTTCCACATACACGTATGATGCCCCTTTGCGCAAATGTTTCCCCCCGATTCACCTGGTTACCCCGCCATGTCCGCACTCACCCACTTTGACGCCCAGGGCCAGGCCCATATGGTTGACGTGGCCGCCAAGGCTGCCACGCACCGCATCGCCGTTGCCAGCGGCCGCATCGAGATGCTGCCCGCCACCCTGGCCCTCATCGAGGCCGGCACCGCCAAAAAAGGCGATGTGCTGGGCATCGCCCGCATCGCCGGCATCATGGCGGCCAAGAAAACCAGCGACCTCATCCCGCTGTGCCACCCGCTGGCATTGACCCGTGTTGCTATTGAATTTGAAGCTGCCAGCGCAAGCCAGCAGGGCGCTACAGGCATATTTTGTGCCGCAACCGTGGAAACCGTCGGCCCCACCGGCGTGGAGATGGAAGCCCTCACCGCCGTGCAGATAGCCCTGCTCACCATCTACGACATGTGCAAGGCCGTGGACCGGGGCATGTCCATCCACGACGTGCGCGTGGTGGAAAAGCACGGTGGGAAGTCGGGGAGTTTTGTGGCGGGGGCGCAGGGCTGAGCCGCTGTTTGCCCGCCATTCATGGAGGTGAAGCCCGCGGCTGCTGCCTGAGATCGTGAACAGGTTCCAATTGGGGAGGGCTGGCGCAGGGCGAACGGGCCGCTGCCTTCCACCAGCTCGCGTCTGCGGGTGACCGTTTCATTGGCGGCGAAATCAGGCGGCGGGGCGTGGCGGTGTTGGCGCCGGACCGGCTCACCCCCCCTGCGCGGAGACTGCGGCGTTGGCTTCAGGCTGCCCAGGCTGCGCAGTTGCTGCCAGCTTGCCGGGCACCTGCGTTGTGTCCCGCCATGCGGCAATGGCGCAGCGCAAGCAAAGGCGCCATGCGCTGCGCGATACTTGGGCGCATACGCGTAGCCGGCACTGCCTGCGCCGGCATCCGGGCGCAGGTGTAGTGCAACCCATGGCTGAAGGAATGGCGAGTGAAATCTGCAAGTGATACCTGGTTCGACGAGGCCTATTACCAGCGCTACTACTTCGACAAGAAAACCAGCGTGGTGGACCCCGGGCACGCCGAGCGGCTGGGCGCTTTTGTGTGCAGCTACCTCCAATACCTGCGCGTGCCGGTGAAGCGGGTGCTGGATATGGGCTGCGGCATCGGCCTGTGGCGCCAGGCGGTGGCGCGGCATTTTCCCGATGCCAGCTACCACGGCGTGGAGTTCAGCGAATACCTGTGCGGGCGCTTTGGCTGGGAGCGCGGTTCGGTGGTGGACTACCAGGCCCATGACCCGGCCGAGCCCTTTGACCTGGTGATCTGCCAGGGCGTGCTGCCCTACCTGAACCCGTCCGACCTGAAGCTGGCCCTGCGCAACCTGGGCCGGTTGAGCCAGGGCGCGCTGTATGTCGAAGCCGTCACGCGCGAGGACTATGAGCGCGACATCCTCGACGAAGACCTGACCGACCCGCGCCTGTTTCGCCACCGGGCCCAACTGTACCGGCGCGGTCTGCAGGAAGGTTTCACCGAGCTGGGCGGCGGCCTGTGGCTGAGCCGCCAGTCCGCGGTGCCGCTGTTTGAACTCGAATGCGCGGGCGGCCGTTGAGCATGGCTGCAGCCACTGTTATCCCGCATGCCGTCTCCCGCCAGCGCACCGAGCGCCTGGCACGCAGCGCCAAGCCCTTTCTGGCGCGCGGCGGCCCGCGCGGCGAGCGCTGTGCAGGCTGCCGCCTGGTGCCCAGCCACTGCCTGTGCGCCTTGCGCCCGGCCGTGCCTACGCGCGCGGGTATGTGTTTGCTGATGGGCGATGTCGAGGCGCTCAAGCCCAGCAACACCGGCTGGCTGATTGCCGATGTGGTGGCCGACACCTTTGCCTTTGGCTGGGCACGCACCAAGGTGCACCCGGATTTGCTGGCCCTGCTGGCCGACCCGCAATGGCAGCCGGTGGTGGTGTTTCCGGGCGAAGGCGTGGCGCCCGAGCGGGTTCTGACCGATCTTCACCACCACGCGGGCGCCGATGCCCCGCACAGCGCCAGCGGCAAGCGCCCGCTGTTTGTGCTGCTCGATGGCACCTGGCCCGAGGCGCGCCGCATGTTTCGCAAAAGCCCCTATCTGGACCGCCTGCCCGTGCTCATCCTGCAGCCGGGGCAACGCTCGCGCTACCGCCTGCGCCATGCGCTGCACGATGACCACCTGTGCACATCCGAGGTGGCGGCCCTGTGCCTTGAACTGGCGGGCGAAACGCGCGCGGCGCAGACGCTGGAGGCTTACCTTGACGTGTTCACCCACCATTATCTGCAGGCCAAAAACCAGCTGCCCGTGGATGAGAACGGCGCGCTGCACCAGCGTCTGCGCGATCTGAGATCGTGAACAAGTTCTGAGCGCGCTGGCCTGAGAGGCTGAGAGCCTCTGAGCCATTTCCCACCCGGCATCAGCAACCGGCGCCGCGCCAGGGGATTGCACCCGGGCGCAAAATGCACCAATGAAAGCACCCCCCCGCCTGCAGTCCCTCATCGAGGAAGGCCTGATCAATACCGTGGTCCGGCAACTCATGAGTGGCAAGGAAGCCATGGTCTTCGTGGTGCGCTGTGGCGATGAAACCCGCTGTGCCAAGATCTACAAAGAAGCCAACAACCGCAGCTTCCGCCAAGCGGTGGACTACACCGAAAACCGCAAGGTCAAGAACTCGCGCTCGGCCCGCGCCATGGCCAAGGGCAGCAAGTTTGGCCGGCAAGAACAAGAGGCCGCCTGGCAAAGCGCCGAGGTCGATGCGCTCTACCGCCTGGCCGCCGCGGGCGTGCGCGTGCCGCAGCCCTACAACTTTCACGACGGCGTGCTGCTGATGGAGCTGGTAACCGATGCCCATGGCGACGCCGCCCCGCGCCTGAACGACGTGGGCTTCACACCCGAAGAAGCCCGCACCCACCACGCCACGCTGGTGGCCGAGGTGGTGCGCATGCTGTGTGCGGGCGTGGTGCACGGCGATCTGTCGGAGTTCAACATCCTGCTGGCGCACCTGCCGGGCGTGGACGGGGCAGAAGATGCGGACGGCCCCGTCATCATCGACCTGCCCCAGGCCGTGGACGCCGCGGGCAACAACCACGCCCAGCGCATGCTGCTGCGCGACGTGGCCAACCTGCGCGACTTTTTTGGCCAGTTCGCGCCCGAGCTGCGCAGCACGCAATACGGCCCCGAGATCTGGAGCCTGTACCAGAGCGGGCTGCTGAGCAACGAAACGCCGCTCACCGGCCGCTATGCACCGGAACAGGCCGACGTGGACATGCAGGCCGTGCTGCGCGAAATCGACGACGCCCGCGATGAAGAAGCGGCGCGCAGCCTGCGCATGGCTGCAGCGGGCTGAGAGACTGAGTGCAGGAGGCTTGGCCGTGGCATTTTTTGCCCGGCCACGGAGCCATTGCCTTACAGTAGCCGCCCCGCAGCACGCAAACCAACACACCAGCCCACGATGGCTGCCTCGATATGACCAAAGACCTGGCCCGACAGAACGAACTCAAACCCATGGCGCTGTGCGAGTCCTGCCAGGGTATCCAGCGCAACTGGCGCAAGGCGCCGGGCCACGCCGAACTGGTGCAGCGCGGCAGCCGCAAGGAAGACCGCGACCACGGCCCGGTCACCATCACGCGCTATGTGTGCGACCGCTGCGGCACGGCATGGGAGTATGAGAATGACAAGACCAACCTGCACGCAGGCTGGTCGGTGGTGGGACGGTAAGGGCGGTGCTCCGTCGCGCGCGCTGCGACCGTCATGCCGGTCAGTGCTGGCGATGCGCTGGCCGCGGGCCTGCCGCAGGCGCAGGGTGCGGGCATCGGCCGGCGTGAGCAAATGGCGCGCTGCCAGGAGGCTGATGGTGGCGTGGGTGCGCAAGCCGCTTTGCGGTGTGAAATTTCAAAAATGATAGCTACAAGTTTTTAATAGATAAGGGCTTGCAAGCGAAAATGCCTGAAATTTTGCGTCAATGCAGGTGTCTGGCCCGGCCCATTGTCCTGCTCCGGGCAATGCACTGTTCCACCGCAAGCAATTTCTTTATGGGCCTGTTGGCACCATATTCATCAGCCATGCTGCCGATCGTGGCGGCGCCCATCCAAGGAGCCCTGATGCCGTCCTCCCCCGCCGCGTCTTCATCTGTCGCCACCCAGCCCATCGTGCAAACCCAGGCGCTGGGCCCGCTGTGGCCTACGATGGACCCGTTCCTGTTCTGCGCCCACCATGACGATGCCTACCCGGCAGGCAATGGTGCGTTTGCGCCCGCCGTGTCGCTGCAAGACCGCCAGATCGGCAGCGACTTCAGCCGCAAGGACGGCTGGAGCATGTACCACGGCGACACCGTGCCCGGCTTTCCGGGCCACCCGCACCGCGGCTTTGAAACCGTGACGCTGGTGCGCAAGGGGTTCATCGACCATTGCGA
>WOZN01000032.1:4603-6231 GCA_011620245.1 Acidovorax sp. | reverse complement strand
CCAGTCGGTGATGTAGACCTTGTGGTCCTTGAGCATGGTGCGCACGGTGTCGCGCAGCAAGGTGGCGTAATGGCCTGACAGCGGGGCCACGATCAGCACCACGGGCTGGCCCTTGAGCTTGGTCAGCGTGGCCGGATCGTCCGTAAAACGCTTGAAGCGGCGCAACTCGCAAAAGGGCTTGTTGATCTCGACGCGCTCATGGATGGCAATCTCCACGCCGTCCACATCCACCGTGTGGATGTCAAAGGCTGGTTTTTCATAGCTCTTGCCCAGGCGATACAGCAGGTCGTAGCCCGCAGAAATACGTTGCGCGAGCAAGGTCTGGCTAAAGGGTGATGTCGGGAGGCTGTACAGCTTGGAGGCGGCCTGAGCAAAGTCGGCAAAGGGCTCCATCAGGGAGCGTTGGGTTTCGTAGATCTGGTAGAGCATGGTGTGAAACTCCGTTATGTTGCAGTGCAATATAACAGCATCTGGCTACGGAAGTCTGGAGTGAACCCACGAATGCCAGGTCGTGTTGGTGACGGTCTGGTGACTTTCGTATCGGCTTGTGGAATCGGTTGAATTGCTCACATAATAATAGCATCTAATGCAATAGCAACAAGCGCTGAAGGCTGATTTGACACGAGATATTCTGGCATGAGGCCTGGTTGCGCTGGGCGCGTATTCCATGGCAGCTGCCCAGGAAACTGCATGACGGATTCAGATTCTGGCGTGTTCCTGCAGCCAGGCATCGAAGGTTTCCCGTGCCACATTGCGCAAGGCCGGGCGATATATTGCGTTGTTGCTGAGATACAGGCAATGGCGGATCACGGTGTAGGGGTTGAAGCTGCCCTGCGGGTTCTGCTCCTCAAAATGCAGCTTGTAGCGCTTGATAACGGCAATGGTTTCGCGCATCAGCGCGTTGAATCGGGCGCGTGTCATGCCGGGCGACCAGCTCTGGATGTCGTCCACAAAGCTGTCCACCTTGTAGGGCTCGAATTCAAAATCCTTGAAGAAATGGTTGGCAATCTTGAGGAAGGTGAAGGCATTGAGTTCGCTGCCTGCGGTGGGCATCTTCTCTGCCACCTGCACACCGGTTTCGGGCAGGTCTTCGGCGGTCTCGTCGGGGGCCTGCAGCAATTCGGCCGCGGTGGCGTCCCGGATCTGGCGGAACTCACGGTCGGCCAGTTCGAACAGGGCCGACAGCACATTGATGCGGCGCTTGAGCTGGCCGGGAATCGACTTTTTGTACTTGATCTTGTGGTCCAGCACACTCCATGAATCCTGGATGATGGTGCGCACCTGCAGCTCGAACGCATGGGCGGCGCACGCGGCGTGCTCGGGCAACGCGCGCTGGGCGGCGTTCAGCCTCAGGTCCAGGTGCAGGCCCTTGTAGCCAAACGAGGCTTCGGTGCCCTCCACGGCGGCCACCTTGTCGGTGACCTCCATCACATCGAAGTGCGAACGCACCAGCTGGGCCACCTTGTCGAGCTCGTCTTCGTACAGGCACACCACGCGCACCCCGATCAGGTCGGTGATGTAGGGAGCAATTTCGTAGGGCTGATTGGCCTCCTCCAGCGCCGGCCGGTATTTGCGGATGAACTTGCGGATGGACTCTTCCTTGTCCTTTACGCGCCCCTCCACCTTGG
>WOZN01000032.1:0-4503 GCA_011620245.1 Acidovorax sp. | reverse complement strand
CGGATGAACTTGCGGATGGACTCTTCCTTGTCCTTTACGCGCCCCTCCACCTTGGACACCTCCACCTGCCCCGAAGGGGTCAGCAATGCCGTGAGCAGGGTGACGAAGGATGCACAGGCCTCCTGCAGGTGGGGCAGGTTCTGGTCGTGGAAAGCATGGAAGCGGGCTTCTTCCCGTTCGAAGTCAAGCGATGGCATAGGAGGCTCTTGAATGCATCTGTGGTCGGGATCGTAAGGCCTACTTCGCCTTAGGGCTCGCAAAGCAATAACTTGTCACGACGGTACCTGCCTTCGTGGCAGGCGGCTTGCCTGGGCCTGTTTTGCGTAAGTCATGTGTATATCCCTGCGGGGTTGGGCGTTGTCTGCCAGTCCAGCGCTGCCCGCGCTGGACTGCGGGGGCGCCTAAATACTGAGGGCAGGGGGCTGGCAGCTTGCCCATAATGGTGTCAGGCCGTCTTGGCGTTTTCGCACTGCCAGGAGGCTGTCGCACCCCGCAACCATCCACTTTTTTGAATCCATGAGCCAGACCCGACAGCATGAGGAGCTGCCCGATACGGAAAGCCGCTGGCGCCCGCTCGCGCTGTTGGGCCCGGTGCTGACGGTGTTCCTGCTGGGGCTGACCTTCCTATACTGGCAGGCTGCAGAGCGGGAGGCCGGTGCCAAAAGGCGCCAGGCGTTCACCACCTCGGCGGACCGCATCGTTTACAGCCTCAAGGACCGGATGGCCGCCTTCGAGTTGGTGCTGCGGGGCGTAAAGGGGTATCACAACGGCTCCGGCAGCATTGATCGCGATGAGTTTCACGCTTATGTGGGAGCGCTGCGCCTGTCGGAAACCCTGCCCGGTTTGCAGGGCGTGGCGTATGCGCTGAATCTGCCCGCCGGCCAGGTGGATGCCCATACGGCGCAAATGCGCAGCCGAGGTTTCTCGTTTTACGACATGCACCCGCCAGGGGCGCGCTCGCATTACACACCCATCACCCATATCGAGCCGCAGTCCACCGACAATCTCAAGGCACTGGGGTTCGATATTTCCACCGTGCCGGCCGCCCGCGAGGCGCTCGACCGCGCGCGCGACACCGGACAGCTGGCGCTGACCTCGCGGCTCAGGCTGCAGCAGGACATCGGCCGCAATTCGGTCAGCGGACTGGTCATGTACCTGCCCATATATCAAAAGGATGCCGACCTTGACTCGGTCGAAGGTCGCCGGCGTGGCATTGTGGGCTGGGTGTCGGCGCCTTTTCGCGTGTCCGAGCTGCTGCAGGGAATGGCACAGCAGATCGACGCCGACATCGACCTGGCCATTTATGACGGCAACCCGCAGGCGGGCGGCAGCCTGCTGCATGGCCATACCAACCTGCCCACCGCCCTGGAAGGCGCGCCGCATGGTTTGCGCGCCACGCAGCAAATGAACCTGGGAGGGCGCACCTGGACCCTCGTGATGCAGCCGCTGCCGGCTTTCGAGCGGCGCTTTGACGACACCGACAACGGCCTGTTTGCCGCCATGGGTGCGGCCCTGAGCCTGCTGGTGGGTGGGCTGATCTGGGTGATGGCCACGGGCCGCGAGCGCGCCATGGGCCTGGCCCACCGCATGACGCAGGCGTTGCGCAGCACCCGGGACGACCTGGAAAGCACCCTCAATGCCATTCCCGACCTGTTGTTCGAGGTGGATATGGACGGGCGCATCCACCATTACCGCTCTGCGCGCTCGGCGCTGCTGGCCGCGCCGCCCGTAATGTTCATGGGCCGGACGATGGAGGAGTTCGTGCCGTCAGAGGCTGTCGCCGGGCTGCGTGCTGCGCTGCAGGCGGCCCACGACACGGGCTATTCGATCGGCCACCAATACCGCCTCGAACTGGGGCGCCAGACCCGCTGGTTCGAGCTGTCCATCGCCCGCAAGGAAAGCGCCACGCCGGGGCAGGAGCCCCGTTTCATCGCCTTGTCCCGGGACATCACCGAACGCAAGCTGGCCGAGGCCCGCACGCGCCAACTGGCCTACTTCGACGCGCTGACCGGCCTGCCCAACCGCCGCATGCTGCTGGACCGGCTGGACCATGCCCTGGCGTCGGCGCGCAAGTCGGGGCAGGTGGGGGCTTTGTTGTTCATCGACCTGGACAATTTCAAGCAGATCAACGACGCCCGCGGGCATTCCCTGGGGGATGCGCTGATCCAGCAGGTGGCGCAGCGCCTCACGCAATTGCAGCGCCCCGGCGACACCGTCGCGCGCATCGGGGGCGATGAATTCGTGGTGCTCCTCAACGACGTTGCAACCGACATGGAGTCGGCCGCGCGCAGTGCATTGCTGTCGGCCGAAGTCGTGCGCGCGGCCCTGGAGGCGCCCTACACCATCGACAGCCACCTCTACAGCAGCACCGGCAGCATCGGCATCACCCTTTTCCCCAAGCGCAGCGAGGACATCGAGGACCTGCTGCGCGAAGCCGACACCGCCATGTACCGCGCCAAGGACCTGGGGCGCAACCGCATTTGCTTCTACGAAGCCGACATGCAAGCCGATGTGCAGGAGCGCCTGGCGCTGGAGCAGGACCTGAAAAAAGCCAGCGCGCAGGGTCAGCTGGCAGCGTTCGTGCAGTCGCAGGTCGATGCATCCGGCACGGTGATCGGCGGTGAGCTGCTCATGCGCTGGAACCACCCGGTGCGCGGCAGCGTGCCGCCCAGCCGATTCATTCCGGTGGCGGAATCGTCAGGCCTGATCCTGCGCATGGGCGACTGGATGATTCTGCAGGCCTGCGAGACGCTGGCCCGCCTGCATGCGGTGGGGCAGGATCTGTCGATCTCGGTCAACGTGAGCCAGCGCCAGTTTCGCCAGGACGATTTTGTCGAACGCGTGCGCGGCATGCTCGCGCAGACCGGCGCTCCGGCGGCCCAGCTCATCCTCGAGGTCACCGAAAGCCTGCTGATCGAAAACCTCGACGACACCATCGCCCGCATGACTGAACTGGGGCGGCTTGGTGTGCGCTTCTCTATCGACGATTTCGGCACCGGCTATTCCAGCCTGGCCTACCTCAAGCGCCTGCCCCTGTACGAGTTGAAAATCGACAAGAGCTTTGTGCAGGACACGCCCGACGACCCCAGCGACACGGCCATCGTGCAGTCCATCATCTCGGTGGCGCGGCACCTCAAGCTGCGCGTGGTGGCCGAGGGGGTGGAAACACGCGCTCAGGCCGACTTTCTGGTGGCCAGCCATTGCGACTGCCTGCAGGGCTATCTTTTTTCCAGGCCCGAGCCGCTGCAAGGGTGGCTGGCGCGCCAACTCGCTGGCGAGTGATGGGCTGGCGAATCCGGATCAGGCCTCGACCGGGCTGGCGTGCGCCAGGGCCATCACTTCGTGGGGCGGCAGGCCTTTGAGGCGGTGGTCGCTCCACACCTGGCGCCAGCGGCGTGAGCCCGCCAGTCCATGGCGCAGGCCCAGCATGTGCCGCGCGATGCTGGCCCACGGCGTGCCGTGCGCAGCGGCCTCGCGCGCCATGTAGTCCACCATGGCGGCTTCCACGTCCTCGCGGGTGAGCGTGCTTTCAGGGGCGCCGTAATACAGCGCATCCCAGCGCGCCAGCCACCAGGGGTTGTGATAGGCCTCGCGGCCCACCATCACGCCATCGAGCCCTGCCAGTTGCTCCTGCACGGCGGCATCGGTGTTCAGGCCGCCGTTGATGGCAAAGGTCAGGTGCGGAAAATCGGCCTTGAGCTGGCGCACCACGCCGTAGCGCAGCGGCGGCAGTTCGCGGTTTTCCCTGGGCGACAGGCCCTTGAGCCAGGCGTTGCGCGCATGCACGATGAACACCGTGCAACCCGCATCGGCCACGGTGCCGACAAAATCGCGCACAAAGGCGTAGCTCTCGTCCTTGTCAATGCCGATGCGGTGCTTGACCGTGACGGGCACCTGCACCACGTCCACCATGGCCTTCACGCAGTCGGCCACCAGCTGGGGTTCGTTCATCAGGCAGGCGCCAAAGGCACCGCGCTGCACCCGCTCGCTGGGGCAACCGCAGTTGAGGTTGATCTCGTCATAGCCCCATTGCTCTCCCAGCCGCGCGCAATGCGCCAGATCGGCCGGCTCGCTGCCCCCCAGCTGCAGGGCCACGGGGTGCTCTTCGGCGTTGAAGCGCAGATGGCGCTGCACATCGCCATGCACCAGCGCACCCGTGGTCACCATTTCGGTGTACAGCCGGGTGTGCCGGCTCAGCAGCCGGTGCAGGTAACGGCAATGGCGATCGGTCCAGTCCATCATCGGCGCAACGGACATGCGCCATGGGCTAAGTGGTTGATTGATAACGATATTTTCCAACTGAAAAACTGTTTTTGAGCCGTTTGCAAGATAAAGAGGGCACGCGGTAGGTACGCAAAATGCACAAAACGTGACGAATCTGCGCTCCAACCAACCGGTGCTCACAACTGCACACCAATGGCCGCATTTTCGCAGTTAGGGCTCGTAAAAAGTTGTGCATTTTGACGGCCGGATTTGGGATGCAGTGCAAGGCGCAAAGCGCGG
>WOZN01000397.1 GCA_011620245.1 Acidovorax sp. | reverse complement strand
TGATCCGGCCCTTTGTTGCATCAACTATCGTTCAGGCTGAGCCCTTCGACAGGCCTGTCCTGAGCTTGGCCTGTCCTGAGCCCTTCGACAAGCTCAGGACAGGCCTGTCGAAGGGTCGAAGGGCTCAGGACGAACGGTTCAGATTTCAACGGGCCGCATTCATAATTCAGAACGCATTTTTGTATTTCTCTTGCCCTGAAAGGTCTGTCATGTCTTTGATTGCAGTGGTTTATCACTCCGGCTACGGCCACACCCAGCGCCTGGCCCAGGCCGTGGCCGATGGCGCCGATGCCCAGCTGATCGCGATTGATGCCGATGGCAACCTGCCTGAAGGCGGCTGGGACAGCCTGCTGGCCGCCAAGGCCATCATCCTGGGCTCGCCCACCTACATGGCGGGACCGAGCTGGCAGTTCAAGAAGTTTGCGGATGCCTCGTCCAAGCCCTGGTTCAACCAGTCATGGAAAGACAAGTTGTTTGCAGGCTTCACCAATAGCGCCAGCCCCAATGGCGACAAGCAGGTCACGCTGGACTATCTGTTCCACCTGGCCATGCAGCACGGCGGGCTGTGGGTGGGCGCGGGCATGCTGCCCTCCAACGCCAAGGTGGCCACGCGCAACGATGTGAACTGGCTGGGCGCGTTCAGCGGTGCCATGGCGCAGACGCCCTCCGACGCCTCTGCGGCCGAGATGTTTTCTGGTGACCTGGAAACCGGCCGGCTGCTGGGCCAGCGCGTGGCAGCGATTGCAGCGCGCCTGGGCGCCTGACTCATCGAACCCGCTCTGGAGTCCCTGATGGCTATTGAACCTCGGTTCAAGGACCTTGGGGGCCGATTGATAGTGAAATAAGCCTGCAGCGCTTATGCAGCAAGCGCAAGCAGCTCACTTATCAATAGCATTTTCGGTGGCGGCGCGCGGGGTGCCGGTTGACAGATCGGCGGCCAGCGTGCGGCGTTCGTCGAACACGAAACAGCCGCCGCGGTAATGCGCGCCATCCGTTTCCTCGAAATATTTCAGAATGCCGCCTTCGAGCTGGTAAACATGCGTGAGGCCTTCCTCGCGCATCAGGATGGCGGCCTTTTCGCAGCGGATGCCGCCCGTGCAAAAGCTCACCACCGTCTTGTCCGCCAGCTCGGCCTGGTGGGCCCGCAGGGCCGGGGGAAATTCAGTGAATTTGCCGATGCGCCAGTCGATGGCGTTGTCGAAAGTGCCTTCATCCACCTCGAAGGCATTGCGTGTGTCCAGCGTCACCACGGGGCGGCCCGCATCATCATGGCCCTGGGCCAGCCAGCGGTGCAGGGTGGCGGGCGTAACGGCTGGCGCCCGGCCCTCGGAAGGCTCGATGGCGGGGTGGTCCATGCGGATGATCTCGCGCTTGACCTTGACCAGCATCTTGCGAAACGGCACGGTGCCCGACCAGCTCTCCTTGGGGGCCAGGTCGGCAAAGCGCGGGTCGGTGCGCAGGGCATCGACAAAGCCGTGCACCGCCGCTGCCGGGCCGGCCAGAAACATGTTGATGCCTTCGTGGGCCAGCAAGATGGTGCCCTTGAGTGCAGCGGCCAGGGCCCGCTCGTGCAGCAGGTCGCGCAATGCCGCGGCATCGGGCAGGGGCACGAATTTGTAGCAGGAGATGTTCAGAACTTGGTTCACGGCAGATATCCCGGGACGGCGCCCCGGCCCGCAGACAGGCGCGGCGTGCCCGTCAGGCGTTGGGCGCCAGCAGCGTAGATTCGATCTTGTTGGCCAGCTGGGCAATGGCCAGCGAGGCGGCGCAGCCTGGCATTTGCAGCAGCAGCAACTGGCGGCGCATGACGGCATCGCGCACCGCCGGGTCAGCCGGTATGTCGCCCATGTGGATCAGGCGCACGGGGCGCCCCGAACCGGTGCTGACAAAGCGGTCGAGCACCAGTTGCAACTGGCTGGTGATGGCGCGGCCATCGCCCGCCCGTGCGGCCTGGTTGATGACCATGCGCACATGCTGGCGCTTTTGCTGCATGGCCAGCACCTTGATGGCTGCATAGGCATCAGTGAGCGAAGTGGGCTCGGGGGTGGCCACGATCAGCACTTCGGATGCCAGCGAGATGGAAAACAGCACCACATCGGAGATGCCGGCGCCGGTGTCCAGCAGCACGACGTCGTACTTGGGCGCGATCTCCTGGATGACGTTGAGGAACTGGTTGCGCACTTCCGGGGTCAGGCGCGAATACTCGACCATGCCCGAGCCCGCCAGCAGCACCGAGAAGCCGCCCGGTGCCTGGATGATGGCGTCCTGCAGGGGCGCCTTGCCCGTGAATACATCGTGCAGCGTGACCTTGGGGTGCAGGTTGAGCACCACGTCGAGATTGGCCAGGCCCAGGTCGGCGTCCAGCACCAGCACGCGCTGGCCGCGCCGGGTGAGGGCTGTGGCCAGGTTGGCGGCAACAAAGGTCTTGCCCACGCCACCCTTGCCGCTGGTGATGGCAATGATGCGTGCACCAGCGCCCGCCGCAGAAAAGGGCGGCGTGGGCGGCACGATGGCGGCCGGGTTGGGGGAGGATGGGGTCAGCGCGTCGCTCATCTCATTACTTTCAGTTGACGCTGCCTGCAGGGTCCAGCGGGGGCAGGTCGCCCCAGCCCGACGGCGTGTAGAGCGGGCCGAACAACAGGTTTTTTTCTTCGGCACTGACCGTGCTGTCGGGTTGCTCCTCGATGCTCACACAATTGCGGCCCATGGATTTTGCGTTGTACAACTGTTGGTCTGCGCGGTCTGTCCACAGCAGGGTGGTGGAGCGGATCCACTGCATGGCGAAGGCGCCGCCAATGCTGAGCGTGACGTGGACCTGCACCGAGGGCGAAATATGCACCGGCGTGCTGGCCACGGCACGGCGAATGCGCTCGGCCACCACCTTGCCAAAGCCTGCCTGGCAGGCGGGCAGCACCACGGCAAATTCTTCGCCGCCATAGCGCGCCAGCGTGTCCATGGGGCGCACACAGGCGCTCAGCATGCGCGCCACCGACTGCAGCACCATGTCGCCGGCCAGATGTCCGTGGGTGTCATTGATCTGCTTGAAATGGTCGATGTCCAGCATCAGCAGCAATGCGGCCTCGCCCGAGCGCGTCACCCGGTCGATCTCGCGCTCCAGCACTGCACGGAAATGGCGGCGATTGGCCAGTCCGGTGAGGGGGTCTTTCAGGGAGAGCTCGCACAATCCGTCGATCAGATTTTGCAGGTAACGCAAGGGCTGCTCGCGCTGCAGGGCGGCCTCGCTCCCGCTGGCCTGGGCTACCAGAGCGTGTGCAGTGTCCAGGCGCAGGTCGCGCAAGTCCACGATGTAGGGAGCTGAATCAGACACGGAATTGAAGAGCCAGAAAGAGCCGGCCAGTGTATCAGCCGGCCTGTGTCTTTTGGCCGCCAGAGGCCGCGCCGCGGGCGTTTTCCCCCGTGTCTGGCAGCTGCTGCAGCGCGCGCAGGGCCTCGGCGTCGGTGCGGTACATGGCCAGCCCCGCGCCAGGCTCCAGCAACCCGGCGCGTCGCAGCACCTGCTCCACGGGCAGCTTGAGCCCGCTCAGGTGCAGCGTGCCCCCGCGGGCACGCAGGGTGGCCAGCAGATTGGCGAAGGTTTCCACGCCGGTCACGTCGATGCGGTTGATGGGCTGGGCCAGCAGGCAGACATGCACCACATCGGGGTGCGCGCTCAAGTGGTCCATCACCCGGCGTTCCAGCGCGCTGGCAGAGGCAAAGTCGAGTTCGGCATCCATGCGCAGGGTCAGCACATGGGGCGCCAGCGGGGGCAGCTGCCAGAGGTGCCGGTCGCGCAGGCTGCCGTCGGGGTGCATGCCCACCTCGATGATGCGCGGGTGCAGGCGCTGGTAGAGAAAATGGCTCAGGTTCATCAGCAGGCCCACCAGCACCCCCCAGTACATGCGGGGGGCCGTGGCCAGCGTCAGGCCAAAGGTGATGCCGGAGATGACCGCCTCGACGCGGGAAATGCGCCACAGCCGCAGAAAGCTGCCCGGTTTGATCAGGCTGGTGATGGCTGTCACCACCACGGCGGCCAGCACCGACTGCGGCACATGGTAGAGCGCCGGCGTCAGCCACAGCAGCACCACCAGCACCAGGCCGATGGCAAACACGGTGGCCCAGCCGCTGCGGGCGCCGGCATAGAGGTTGATGGCCGAGCGCGAAAACGACGCGCTGGTGGCAAAGCTGCCGCACAGGCCGCTGCTGATTTTGGCCAGCCCCTGGCCGATCAGGTCCTGGTTTTCGTTCCAGCGCTCGCCCGAGCGCTGGCTGTCCACCTTGGCGCTGGAAGCCGTTTCCAGAAAGCTCACCAGCGTGACCACCAGCACCGGCATCACCAGTGCCGCAAAGCTGGACCAGGGCAGGGCGCCCGGCCAGTAAAGGCTGGGCAGGCCGGCAGGCAAGGCGCCCACCACCGCGCCGTCGGCCTCGGCATAACCCAGGGCCCAGCTGACGGCCCCCGCCGCCCCCAGCACCACGATGGCGGCCGGAAAGCCCGGCCGCAGCCGGCGCGCCAGCATCAGCAGCACCAGGCTGCCCAGCCCGAAGGCCGCCGCAGTCAGGTCGAAATGGCCCAGCGAGGGCGTCGTCCACAAGGCGCCCAGATCGGATCGCAGCCCGGTCAGCGCCCCCAGCTGGGACGACAGAATCAGCAGCGCCGCCGCCTGGGTGAAACCGCTGAGCACCGGCGAGGTCACCAGATTGAGCAGCCAGCCAAAACGCGCCAGGCCCATCACCAGCTGCACCAGTCCGGACAGAATCGCCATCCAGGCCGCCATCGCCACCCATTGAGCGCTGCCGGGCTCGGCCAGGCCCGAGAGCGATGCGCCGATCAGCAGGCTGGTGAGGGCCGTGGGGCCCACACCCAGGCGCGTGGAAGCGCTGAACAGCACCGCCACCAGCGCCGGCACCAGGGATGCGTAGATGCCGGTCACCAGCGGCATGCCCGCCAGGGCGGCATAGGCAACGCCCTGCGGCACCAGCATCAGGCCCACGGTCATGCCGGCCCAGAACTCCCCCTTGAGCAAGGCCAGGTCAGGGCGCGGCCAGGCCAGAAACGGAAACCAGCGGGACAAGGTGTGCAGCGACATGGCTGCAATTGTCGCTGCTGCATCGGCCTGTTGCGCAGCAATGCCGCGCCGCGCGCCAACGGTTTCCTGAAAAGGGTGGAGTCCTTTGGCGCGGTTGTCCTACAGCCCATTCGGCGCTGTCCGACCCCCGCCGGCACAGGGGGCTGCCTATATTCACACCATCTTGTATCTAGAAGGAGTCAGCACATGAATATCCGTCATTTTTCGCACAGTGGTTCGCAGCGCATCTTGGGCATTCTCGGGGTCAGTGCCCTGGCGTTCGGTCTGGCTGCCTGCAACCAGCGGGAAGAACCCACCGTGGGGCAAAAACTCGATTCCGCGGTGCAGCAAACCGAGCAGGCCGCCGCGGATGCAAAGGCCAAGGCAGAAAGCACCCTCAAGAGCGCGCAAACCCGGGTGGAAGACGGCGCTGCCAAGGTGCAGTCGGGCGCCCAGGAAATGGGCAATGCCACCATGGGCGCGGTGGACGACGCCACCATCACGGCGCAGGTGTCCGCCGGCCTGGCCAACGACCCCGACCTGAGCGCGTTCAAGATCGACGTGGACACCCGTGCCGGTGCCGTCACCCTCACAGGCCCCGCACCCAATGCCAGCGCCCGCGAGCGCGCTGAAACCATCGCCAAAGGCGTAAAGGGCGTGATGTCGGTGACCAACAACCTCAAGGTCGCCGGCTGATCTTGGGGCACCTTGCCCTGGTTGGGGTGAGGTGCGGTGCGGACCTGCGGCAGCCGGGTGGGCGCTATGCGCGCTACCATGCCAGGCATGAATGAAGACACCGCTTTCGGCCCCGCCACCCGCATCGTCCACCACCCTTACACCCCGCCCGCCGGGTTTGCCGCGCCCCAGCCAGGCGTGTTCAAGGCCTCCACCGTCATTTTTCCCAGCGTGGCTGCCATGCGGTCGCGCGAATGGAAAGACAAGAGCGGCTACACCTACGGCCTGCACGGCACGCCCACCACCTTCATTCTGGAAGAGCGCCTGTGCACGTTGGAGGGCGGGCTGCAATGCGTGCTGGTGCCCAGCGGCCTTGCGGCGATTGCCAATGTGGCGCTGGCCCTGCTCCAGCCGGGCGACGAATTGCTGATTCCGGACAACGCCTACGGCCCCAGTAAAGACCTGGCCAACGGCGAGCTGGCCCGCTTTGGCATACGCCATGTGCTGTATGACCCGCTCG
>WOZN01000092.1 GCA_011620245.1 Acidovorax sp. | reverse complement strand
GGCAGGTGCATAGCGCTCTCACCCACAAGGTGAACGCCATCGAAGCCATCAAGCGATGATTTCATGCGGCTTGCAAGCGATATAAAGCGGTCAACTGCCGTTTCTAGGATAACCTGACCGGATTCAGGTAGCCAGGGCACGCACGATGGCATCTGCACACAGTGCCATCAAGCCACCGGGCAACAAACCCAGCACCAGCACCAGCGCGCCGTTGACAGACAACACCACCCGAACATCCAGGGGCGCGGATACGCTGCTCACGGTCAGGGGAGCATCGAAATACATCACCTTGACCACGCGCAGGTAGTAGAAGGCGCCAATCAGGGACATGACGACGGCAAACACGGCCAGTGCAATATAGAGCCCCTGCCCCGAAGCTATCAATGCCTGCAAGACCGACAACTTGGCATAAAAACCCACCAGTGGCGGAATACCTGCCATGGAGAACATGCAGACAGTCATCACGCCCGCATACAGCGGGCTGCGCTGGTTGAGACCTGCCAGATCGGCGATCTCTTCGCTTTCAAAGCCTTCGCGGGCCAGCAGCAAAATCACACCAAACGCGGCCAAGGTGGTCAGGACATAGCTGACCACATAGAACATGGCAGAGCTGTAGGCGCTTTCCACCGCAGCGGCCTCCACATTGCCGTTGATCACACCCGACAACAGGCCCAGCAGGACAAAGCCCATCTGTGAAATGGTGGAGTAAGCCAGCATGCGCTTGAGATTGGTCTGGGCAATGGCGGCCAGGTTACCCACCAGCAGCGAGCCAATGGCCAGCACCGCCAGCATCTGCTGCCAGTCGATCGCCAGCGGCAACAATCCATCCACCAGCAGACGAATGGTGATTGCAAATACGGCGAGCTTGGGTGCGCCACCGATCATCAGCGTGACTGCGGTGGGCGCACCTTGGTAGACATCGGGAACCCACATGTGAAACGGCACCACACCGAGCTTGAAAGCCAGACCTGCAACCACGAAGACAAGTCCAAACACCAGCACCTGGTGACGGATCTGGCCAGAATTGACGGCCTTGAACACCTGGCCGATGTCCAGCGAACCCGTGGCGCCGTACAGCATCGACAGACCATAAAGCAGGAAACCGCTGGCCATGGCACCCAGCACGAAATACTTCATGGCGGCTTCCGTAGCCGTTGCATTGTCGCGGCGCAATGCCACCAGGGTGTAGCTGGACAAGGTCAGCAGTTCCAGACCCAGGTAGATCACCAGCAAGTTGTTGCCGGAGATCATGATGGACATGCCCAGCAAGGCCAGCATCGACAGCGTGAACAATTCACCCCCATGCAACATGCCGCGATCGGCGGCATAGGGGCGCCCGTAAACCAGCGTCACCATCATGGCCACGGTGGCGAAGCATTTGAGCCAGTTGCCCATGGCATCGCTGACCACCATGTTGCCAAAACCGTAGAACGTGTTTCCGCTGCTGGCATAGACCCCCTGCAGCACAGCCACCACGCCCAGCGTGAGCATGGTGAGCACGTAGGTACCGGTACGGCGTGGACTGTGGACCCCCAGGTCCACCAGCATGATCACGCAGGCCATGGCCAACAGCACGATCTCGGGGTAAATGGCAAGCCAGCTGATGTTGTCAATCATCTCGAATCTCTCAGTTCAGTCTGGTCAGTTCAGCTTGGACAGGGCCACATGCTTGAGCAACTCCGCCACAGAGGTATCCATCACGTCAGTGAAGGGGCGTGGATAAAGGCCCATGGCCAGCACGGCAATCGCCAACAGCAGCATCACGAGGAACTCACGGCTGTTGATGTCGGTGAGCGCCTTGACATGGTCATTGGCAACGGGGCCCAGATAGACGCGCTTGAACATCCAGAGCGTGTAGGCGGCACCAAAGATCAGCGCCGTGGCAGCTGCGCCACCCACCCAGAAATTGGCTTTCACCGCACCCAGGATCACCATCCACTCGCCCACGAATCCGGCGGTTCCGGGCAGGCCGCAGTTGGCCATGGCAAACAGCAAGGCAAAGACCGTGAAATTCGGCATGGTGTTGACCACACCGCCATAGGCTGCAATTTCGCGGGAATGCACCCGGTCGTACAGAACGCCGATCGACAGGAACATGGCAGCCGAAACAAAGCCATGCCCGATCATTTGCACCAGGCCGCCCGAGACGCCCAGATCGTTGAAGATGAAGAACCCAAGCGTCACAAAACCCATGTGCGCAACAGAGGAATAAGCCACCAGTTTCTTCATGTCCTTCTGGACCAGGGCCACCAGGCCCACGTAAATCACGGCCACCAGTGACAACGCAATCATGAGCCATGCCCATTCCCGCGACGCATCCGGCGCAATCGGCAGGGAGAAACGCAGAAAACCGTAGGCCCCCAGCTTGAGCATGATGGCCGCCAGCACAGCGGAGCCGCCTGTGGGGGCTTCCACGTGCACGTCAGGCAACCAGGTGTGGACTGGCCACATCGGAACCTTGACTGCAAACGCCGCAAAGAAAGCAAAGAAAAGCAAGGTCTGTACAGTGGAGCTGAGCGGCAACTGGTGCCATACAGCGATGTCAAAGCTGCCGCCCGACTGGTTGTACAGGAAGATGAGCGCAACCAGCATCAGCAGCGAGCCGAGCAAGGTGTACAGGAAGAACTTGAACGCCGCGTAAATCTTGTTGGGACCCCCCCAGATGCCGATGATCAGGTACATCGGAATCAGGGTTGCTTCAAAGAACACGTAGAACAACAGGCCATCGAGGGCGCAGAACACGCCGATCATCAACCCCGAAAGGATCAGAAAGGCGCCCATGTACTGGTTGACGCGCTCCGTGATCGACTCCCACGACGCAATCACCACAATGACCGTGATGAACGCGGTCAGTGGCACAAACCAGAAAGAAATGCCGTCCAATCCCAGGTGGTAGTGCACATTGAAGCGCTCGATCCAGGTGGACTTTTCGACAAACTGCATCGCTGCAGTACCCAGCTTGAAGCCGTCGTACAGCGGCAGCGTTACCAGCAAGCCGATGACGGCGCCAATCAGCGCGATCCAGCGGACAGCACGGGAATGCTCATCCCGCCCTACCGCCAGCAGCAGAACACCAAAGACGATCGGCGTCCAGATTGCAAGACTCAACAGACCCATTTTGTTCTTTTCCTTATTTGATGAGCTGCAGGAAATAGTCGCGCCAGACAAACCAGGTCATCAGCACAAACACACCCAGAATCATCACCAGGGCGTAATGGAAGATGTAACCTGTCTGCATCCAGCGCACCACGCCGGAAACCCAGCGCACCAGTTTCCACGATCCGTTGACCAGGGCACCATCAATGATGGCCTGGTCTCCCACTTTCCACAGGCCGGTGCCGAGCGCCCGGGCACCACGCGCCAGGATGTTTTCGTTGATCCAGTCCAGGTAGTACTTGTTTTCCAGCAACGTATACAACGGCTGCACACGCGCCTTGATGGCCGTTGGCAACGCTGGATTGACCATGTACATGTAGTAGGACAGCGCAACACCCGCCAGCGCCAGCCAGAACGGCGCCGCCTGCAGCCCATGCAAAGCCATGGCCATGGGACCATGGAAAATCTCGGCCAGTTCGGCCATGGCGGGATGCTTGGCTGCATCCACAAAAATCACATCCTTGAAAAAGTCGCCAAACAGCATCGGCTCAATGAACATGAAGCCCACCACGACCGCAGGGATCGCCAGCAATACCAGTGGCACCGTGACCACCCATGGCGATTCGTGAGGCTCATGGTGGTCGTCATGGCCGTGACCATGATCGCCCGCATGGTGCGCATCTGGATTCTGGTCATACCGTTCCTTGCCGTGGAACACCAGGAAATACATGCGAAATGAATAGAACGCCGTGACGAACACACCTGCCAACACGGCAAAATGTGCAAACCCTGCCGCAGGCAATTGACTGGAATGGACGGCCTCGATGATGCTGTCCTTGGAGTAGAAACCCGAGAACAAGGGCGTGCCGATCAGTGCCAGTGAACCCAGCAGGAAGGTGATCCAGGTGATGGGCATGTACTTGCGCACGCCACCCATCCAGCGGATGTCCTGGTTGTGGTGCATGCCCATGATGACCGAACCAGCGCCAAGGAACAGCAGCGCCTTGAAGAAGGCGTGCGTCATCAGATGGAACGCCGCCACGGAATAGGCCGACGCACCCAGGGCCACCGTCATGTAGCCGAGTTGCGACACGGTCGAATAGGCGATCACGCGCTTGATGTCATTCTGGATGATGCCCAGAAAGCCCATGAACAGCGCCGTGATGGCGCCAATCACCAGGATGAAGTTGAGGGCGGTATCCGATAGCTCGAACAGTGGTGACATGCGGGCCACCATGAAGATGCCTGCTGTCACCATGGTCGCAGCGTGAATCAACGCGGAGATGGGGGTTGGGCCTTCCATGGAATCGGGCAGCCACACATGCAGCGGGAACTGGGCGCTTTTACCCATGGCACCGATAAACAGGCAGATGCAGATGACCGTGATGAGCATCCAGTCGGTACCCGGGAAGGCCAGCCCGCCCAGCTCAGCGGTCTTGCCAAACACTTCGCCGTAATTGAGGGTTCCGGTATATGCCGCAATCAGGCCGATACCCAGGATGAAGCCGAAGTCACCCACGCGATTGACCAGGAAGGCCTTCATGTTGGCAAAGATGGCCGAGGGCTTGTTGAACCAGAAGCCGATCAGCAGGTACGAAACCAGACCCACCGCTTCCCAGCCAAAGAAAAGCTGCAGCAGGTTGTTGCTCATGACCAGCATGAGCATGGAAAACGTGAACAGCGAAATGTAGGCAAAGAAGCGGTTGTAACCATCATCTTCTGCCATGTACCCAATGGTGTAAATATGCACCATGAGCGACACGAAGGTGACCACGACCATCATCATGGCCGTGAGGCTGTCGATCAAAAAGCCCACTTCCATCTTCAGTCCGCCCACCACCATCCAGGTGTAGAGCGTCTCGTTGAAACGTGCGCCATCCAGGGCCACGCTCTTGAGCGTCATGGCCGACAGGATGAATGCGACCAGCACACCCAGGATGGTCAGCGTGTGGCTGAGGCGACGACCAATCAAGTTGCCGCCAAACGTGGTACCGAAGATACCGGCCAGCAAGGCGCCCGCCAGCGGCGCCAACGGAACCGCCAGAAGCGTTGAAGCAGAGAGGGTTTGACTCATTCTTGAGAACCTTGGGAATGCGGACGACTCAACCCTTGAGGGTGTTGAGATCTTCTGCGTTGATGCTGGACTTGTTGCGGAACAACAGCACCAGAATGGCCAGACCGATGGCCGACTCGGCCGCCGCCACTGTCAGGATGAAAAACACGAACACCTGGCCGTGCATGTCGCCCAGATAGTGCGAAAACGCCACGAAATTCATGTTGACTGCAAGCAGCATCAGTTCGATCGCCATCAGCAAAACGATCAGATTCTTGCGATTCAGAAAAATACCAATCGCGGCGAGGGCGAACAGCATGGCGCCCAGCGAAAGAAAATGGCCCAGCGTCAATGTCATGCTTTTTTCTCCTCGCCCGCAGGCTCGCTGGCAAGCTCGGGGCCAGGCTTCTGGGTTGCCGCAAGCTTGATCACCTGCAGACGATCACGGGCCCGCACCCGCACCTGCATGGAGGGGTCGATCGCCTTGGTGTCCTTGCGTTGGCGCAGCGTCAAGGCAATGGCAGCAACCATGGCCACCAGCAAAATGACGGCTGCAATTTCCACGGGATACAGATATTCCGTGTAGAGCAATTTGCCCAGCGCCTTGGCGTTGGAATAGGGAACCACCTGCCCCGCCGCATCCAGCACCACTGCTGCAGCCTTGGGCTCATCCATGCCCCGGAATCCTCCCATGAGCACCGCCGCCATTTCCAGGGCGATCATCGCGCCGATGAAGGCGGCCAGCGGAAAATGCTTCCAGAACCCCTTGCGGATCGTGTCGATGTGGATGTCCAGCATCATCACCACGAACAGGAACAGCACCATGACCGCGCCCAGATAAACCAGGAACAGCACAATGGCCAGAAACTCCGCCTTGAGCAGCAACCAGATCGCCGCAGCCTGAGAAAAAACCAGGATGAGGTGCAACACCGCAGTCACCGGATTGCGCGCGGTAATCACCCGGAAGGCTGCAAACAGCAGCACGACCGAGAAGAGATAGAAAAAACCAGTCTTGGCGTCCATGAATCGGTTCTTTGTAGAAAGTCTGGCCTAAGGAAGTCGCAGCAAGACCGCGTTAGCGGTACTTGGCGTCAGCGGCCTTGGCCGCAGCGATTTCACCTTCATAGCGGTCACCCACCGACAGCAGCATGTCTTTGGTGAAATACAGGTCGCCCCGCTTTTCCCCGTGGTATTCGAGGATATCCGT
>WOZN01000320.1 GCA_011620245.1 Acidovorax sp. | reverse complement strand
ACCACCAGGGCCAGGGCCTTGTTCTGTTTTTCGACGATTTCGCGCCACAGGTCGTAGGGCGTGATCTTGTCGATGAGGACGAAGCTGAGCCAGAACACCAGCACGCCCACCAGGGCGAACAGGATGGAGCCAAAAAATGCGGCGGGCCGCAGCCATTCAATTTCCATGATGACCTCCGTGGGTAAACACTATTTGTGCATTATTTGTGCCCTCCGCCGGATGAATACCCGCCGAACGAGCCGCCCGAGCTGCGATAGCCGCTGCCGGGTGACCCCGAGCAATTGCCCAGCATGATGAGCAAGATGACGATGATGACCGCAATCAGGATGATGGTGCCGCAGCCCAGGCCCGACCTGGCCACGAAGGGGCCGGGGTCGTCGCGCTGCAGCATATCCTTCTTGTCGCCCAGACCGAAGGCCTGCACCACCGTGTCGCTGGACAACCGGTCGCCTGCTGACCAGGTGATCTCATTGCGGCTTTGCTCCATCGACAGCAGGCCTTTGCTGCTTTCGAAGTCGCGGTTGCTGGTTTTCTGGCCGCGCGTGACCTGCCAGTAAAACTCGCCCAGCACGTAGGTGGTTTCGGCCTCGTAGCTGTATTTGAGCTGGTAGGTGGTGCCCAGGTAGGTGGCGCTGCGGCCGCTGGCGGACAGTTGCGGGGCGCCGGTGGTGGGGCGCACCAGGCTCCAGCCTTCTTGCGAATCCACCAGAAAGGCAAAGCCGC
This sequence comes from Acidovorax sp., assembly GCA_011620245.1. GTDB lineage: Bacteria > Pseudomonadota > Gammaproteobacteria > Burkholderiales > Burkholderiaceae_C > Acidovorax. Next base: position 5,657 of record WOZN01000320.1, on the reverse strand, counting down.
GTTTGCGGTTGTAGAGCAGGTATTCGCTCCAGCCAAAATGTTCATCATCACCCGGCTCCACGCCCATGCGGTGCTGAAAACCCACCACCTGCCATTGCACGCCCTGCAGCGGGCCTTTGCTGCCCAGCGGGATGATGGGCTGCACGGGCTCGTCTTGCTGGGCCGCGCGCAGCTCGCCGCCCACGCCGCTGTCCAGGCTGATGATGCTGGCGCACGACCCGCAGGTGACGCTTTTGGAGTTGGCCAGCTGCACCTGCACCGGCGCGCCGCAGTGCGGGCAGTTGAACTGGCGGCCTTTTTCGTCCTTGGCCGATTCTTCTTTCAGGCCGGTGAGCTGCAGGTCTTCGAGCAGCACGGCCTTGCCGCGCTCTACGTTGGGCGGTGTGTGGCCATAGTCGATGCTGACCACTTCGCCGTCGGCGCTGCGCAGCTCGACCATGTCGAACGGCTGGCCCAGCGGCGGCAGCTTGGGCAGCTCGCCCTGCGCCGAGATCAGTTGCGCCTGGCCGGCATAGGCCACGCTGTAGGGCTTGCCGTTGATGGCGGTGGTGGTGCCGATGGACCAGCGCGCGGCCTCGGGCATCTCGCGGCCCGGGTCGATGGGGCGGGTGAAGACATAGGCGCCGTTGTCCTCGCCCAGCGTGGCCAGGGTGCCGTCTTGCAAAAAGGCGGCCCATTCGGTCCACACGCCCGCGTCGCCCTTGTATTGCAGGCGGCCAATCAGCGTGAAGGGCAGGTCCTTGCCGCCCTCCTGGATGCGCCCGCTGGCCATGAGCTGCAGCGGGCTGTGGTCGTCGAACAGCTCGGCCATCTTGCCCAGGCGCGTGAGCACCTCGCCGCTGCGCACCACGGTGCTCTGGCAATAGCCGCAGACGGCGTGCGTGGACTGCGCGCTGCGAAATTCAACCGGCGCGCCGCAGCCGGGGCAGGGCGCGCGGTAATAACGTTGTGCGGGGTCGGTGGCCATCGTGGGGGCTGCTGCCTGCGCCGCGCTATGCGGCTTGGAGGCCTGCTGACTTGAGAGGGTGCCTTTCACCGACCGTTCGGGCTGAGCCTGTCGAAGGGCTTTCCCGGTGCGTGCAAGGCTTCGACAGGCTCAGCCCGAACGGATGGGGGTGAATCATCAGCAACAAATATCGCAAGATCAGGTCTTTTAGGCCTCTAGCGCTTATGCAGCAAGCGCTAGCAGCTATCAAAAAGTGAGTTCAGACCAGCTTCTTGAGCAACTCGGCCTTCTTGGCATCGAACTCTTCCTGGGTCAGGATGCCCTTGGCCTTGAGCTCGCCCAGCTTTTCCAGCGTGGCCATCACGTCCTCGGGTTTGACGCCAGCGACGCCAGCGGCTGCCGCCGCAGCAGGCGCCGCCTGTGCGGCCGCACCGCCACCTTGCAGGCCGGCCTGCAGGTTCTGCGCCAGCACCTGGCCCAGCGCCACACCGGCGCCCAGGCCCATGGCGTCGCCGGCAATGCCGCCGCCACCGCTGCCCGCACCTTCGGCGAACTTGGGGATGGCCTGCGCCGTCTGGTACTGCATGAACTTGCCCATGTCGTTGCCGACCATGCCCATGCCGATCTTCTGGTCGAGGATTTTTTGCAGCTCTTCGGGCAGCGAGACGTTCTGCACCGTGAGGTTTTCGATCAGCAGGCCCAGCTTGGCAAAGACCGGCGCCAGTTCCTTGGTCAGCGCATCGGCAAACATGACCTGGTTGGCCGCCAGGTCGAGAAACGGCAGGCCGCTGCCCGCAATGGCGTTGCTGATGTTCTGCAGCACCAGTCCGCGCAGCTGGCCTTCGAGGTCGGCCACGTGGTAGGACTCGCGCGTGCCCGAGATCTCGGTGTGGAACAGCTTGGGGTCGGCGATGCGAAAGGCGTAGTTGCCGAAGGCGCGCAGGCGCACGGCGCCAAAATCCTTGTCGCGGATCGTGATGGGCTGGGGCGTGCCCCATTTCTGGTCGATCTGCTGGCGCGTGCTGAAAAAGTACACATCGCTCTTGAAGGGCGACTCGAAGAGCTTGTCCCAGTTCTTGAGGTAGGTGAGCACCGGCAGCGTCTGCGTGGTGAGCTTGTAGGTGCCGGGGCCGAACACGTCGGCCACCTGGCCCTCGTTGACGAAGATCGCCATCTGCGACTCGCGCACCACCAGCGAGGCGCCGTTCTGGATTTCCATGCCCGCCATCGGAAAGCGCCAGGCCAGCGTGCCATCCCCCTCTTCGGTCCACTGGATGATGTCAATGAACTGTTTCTTGATGAAGTCCATGAGGGCCATGCGGTGCTCCCGGGTGCGGTGAGGGGTTGGGGGGTGAGGAAAGCGGCCATCATAGCAATGGCGAATGACGGAGAAAGCGGCTGCTTCGGGCCGGGCGGCGCCTGTTGGCAGCGGCTATCCGCGGCTTAGGCACGATCAATTGGCCGCAGCCATTGAGAATGACTACCATTTGACTGTGCCTGCTTTTCACTGCGGGCCTTGTTGAAATCAAGGAGTCCACCATGTCCCTTATCCGCCGCGCCGCCCGCCAGAACAAGACCATGCTGATGAAGACGGGCAGCTACTACCTCATCCATATCTGCGTGGCCGCCCTGGTGGCCTATGCCGTCACCGGCAACCTGTGGGCCTCGCTCACGCTCAGCCTGCTGGAGCCCACGGTGCAGGCCGTGGCCTTCTTCTTCCACGAAAAGGCCTGGGAGCGCGCCGCGCGCCGCCGTGCTGACAACGCCCCCGCCATGCAAAAAGCCTGACCCTTATTCAAGGGATCATCACCATGTACCGGATTGCCTTGCGCAGCACGCTCACAAACTGGCAGCGGCAGAAAAACTGCGCGGGCAGCACGGCCTGCATCCGGCCCTGGCGCTCAAAGGCTTCGGCGTAATGGCCGGGCAGAAAACCCAGGTAGCGGCCCGAGAGGATCAGCGTGGCAATCGACTCCTGATCAAACCCCGTGGCCTTGCGCGGCAGGCGCGCGCCGTGGCTGAGCTCCATGTTGGGCGAGTGGTAGCCCAGCCCGGCAGCCCTGGGCGGCGCGAACGCAATAGCCCGAAAAGGCTACAACCTCTACCCTAAAGCGGTACTGATGCGGGGGTGCTGCGTTGCCTACGATGGTTTCGCAGGCTGGGCCGACCGGAAGCTTGCGCAAGTCAGAGGCGGCTCTGATCGCGCAATGGTCTCGTTAGCGCAGATGCAGTGGCGCTCAGGGCGTACCGCTGGGTGCCCCACGTGTACATTCTGGTCAAGATCCAAACATATCGATTTCCCATGAAGAATCCCCTTCACCATCCATCTGCATTTGTTCGCCGCGCGGTTCTATTCGGGGCAATGGCGGGGATCTTCGTGACCGCCTCGCCCGTGATCGGGCAAGCCCTTGAAGCGGCGACGAGCGCACCGTCCAAACATGCAATGGAGCCGCAGGTCATTGATGACCTGCCCGCCAACTACGCCGCTGATCTGCCCCCAGAGCAGCGCAGCCTGATTGAGCGTGGACGCTACATCGCCCGTCTGGGCGACTGCGTTGCCTGCCACACGGGCGAAAAGTCCCAACCCATGGCCGGCGGCCTCGCGCTGGAGACACCGTTCGGCAAGCTCTATTCCACCAATATCACGCCGGACAAGGCCACCGGCATGGGCAGCTACAGCTTCGAGCAGTTCGACCGCGCTATGCGCAAGGGTGTGGCAGCCGACGGCCGCAACCTTTATCCGGCCATGCCGTACCCTTCTTATGCCAAGATGTCTACTGAAGACATGCAAGCGCTGTATGCCTATCTGATGGGAGGTGTGGCGCCGGTGCAGGCGCCGAACAAGGCGTCAGAAATGGGCTTCCCTTTCAACCAGCGCTGGGGCCTGTCGCTTTGGAACTGGCTGTTCCTGGACGCTACGCCGTTCCAGCCCAGCGCGCAGCAAGGACCCGAGTGGAATCGTGGGGCCTATCTGGTGCAGGGCCTGGGCCACTGTGGGGCGTGCCATACGCCGCGCGGTGTCGCTTTCCAGGAGAAGACCATGACTGGCGAGGGCCAGAGCGGCATCTACTTCCTGGCCGGCGAAACAGTGGAAGGCTGGCAGGCCCTGAGCCTGCGCGACCTATGGACGCCCAAGGAAACCGCCGAGATGCTCAAGACCGGACGCAACCGCCACGGCACAGTCTCGGGGAACATGGTGGATGTAGTGCAGCACAGCACGCAGTACATGAGCGATGCCGACCTGCTGGCCATAGGCACTTACCTCAAGTCTCTGCCCGCCGGCAAGGAGGACCTGCCCATGCAGGTGGCCCAGGGGCCGGCGCCGCGCATCGCGATTCCAGCGCGCGCCATCGGCAGCAACGAAGCCAATACCGCCGACGCCGCGCATTACAACGTGCCGGCCGACCTCTACACCAGCCGCGGCGGACTGGGCTATCTGCAATTTTGCGCGGACTGCCACCGCGCGGACGGCGGCGGCGTCAAGGACGTCTTCCCCTCGCTAGAGGGCAATCGCTCGCTGCGCGCAGACAACCCCAGCACGCTGATCCACATCATGCTGACCGGCTGGACCACGCCGGTGACCCAGAGCCAAGCACGGTCGCTGACCATGCCGGCTTTCGCCCAGTTGGGCGACCAGGAGATCGCTGACATCCTGAATTTCACCCGCCGCAACTGGGGCAGCAAGAATGCGTCGGAGATCAAGGCTGAGGACATTTCCAGCCAGCGCAAGCAGCTCCATGCTCTGCCCGACAACTCGCGTCCGTTCGAGACCCCGCGCCTGGCCGCCATGCTGGCCGAACCCAACGCCAAGCAACTGGTCCATGGCGCGCGCCTGAACATCGAAACGCGCGACCTGCTGCCCAAGAACGTGGGCAATGCGCTGAACTGCGCCAGCTGCCACCTGAACGCCGGCACTGTGGCCGATGGCTCGCCCTATATCGGCATCTCGGCTTTCTTCCCCAGTTACGCACCGCGCGCCGGCCGCACCATCACGCTGGAAGACCGCATCAACGGCTGCTTCCTGCGCTCGATGAACGGCAAGCCACTGCCGCTGGATTCGCAGGAGCTCAAGGCCATGGTGGCGCTGTTCGACTGGATGCGTCGCGAGACCAAGCCCGCAGACAAGGTCGAGGGCCGGGGTGTGGGCAAAGTCAGCCAGAGCATCATCCCCAATCCCGAGAACGGCAAGAAGATTTATCAAGCCCAGTGCGCGCTGTGCCATGGCGCCGACGGCGAAGGCATCAAGAACGCCAAGGGCCAGTGGGTCTATCCGCCGCTGTGGGGCGACGAGTCCTTCAACATCGGCGCCGGCATGGCCCGCACCTACACGGCAGCCGCCTTCGTCAAGCGCAACATGCCGATCGCGATGCATAACAAGTTCCCGCTGGGCCAGGGTGGCCTGACGGACCAGGAGGCGGTGGATGTGGCCGAGTATTTCAGTCACCAGCCGCGCCCGGACTTCGCCGGCAAGGTCAAGGACTGGCCCAAAGATAAAAAGCCTGCAGACGCCAGGTACTGAGAACCTGCCCACGATCTCGCAGGGGCATGAGCGGGCCCCTGCGGCGTATCCAAGGCCTTCGCCTGCGCCAATTGCGACAGCCGGCTGAAATACTCAGCAATGGCTTCAGGCGCAATCGAGCGTGACGTCACCCATTCAACCTAAAAACGGCAGTTGACCGCTTTGTATTCCTTGCCAGGTCGCATGAAATCT
>WOZN01000099.1 GCA_011620245.1 Acidovorax sp. | reverse complement strand
CCGCCCTGCAGGCCGGGGAAGATGGCGCTGTTGATGGCCTTTTCGTGCTGGGTCTTCATCAGGATGATGCCGCCGCGCGGGCCGCGCAGGCTCTTGTGCGTGGTGGAGGTGACCACGTCGGCATGGGGCACGGGGTTGGGGTACACACCGGCGGCGATCAGGCCGGCGTAATGGGCCATGTCCACCATGAAGATGGCGCCCACGTCCTTGGCCACCTTGGCAAAACGGGCAAAGTCAATGTGCAGGCTGTAGGCCGAGGCACCGGCGATGATCAGCTTGGGCCTGGTTTCGTGGGCCTTTTTCTCCATCGCTTCGTAGTCGATGGCTTCGTTGGCATCGAGGCCGTAGGAGACCACGTTGAACCACTTGCCGGACATGTTCAGCGGCATGCCGTGCGTGAGGTGGCCGCCTTCGGCCAGGCTCATGCCCATGATGGTGTCGCCGGGCTTGAGGAAGGCCAGGAACACGGCCTCGTTGGCCGACGCGCCGCAGTGGGGCTGCACGTTGGCGGCCTCGGCGCCGAAGATCTGCTTGACGCGGTCGATGGCCAGTTGCTCGGCCACGTCCACATGCTCGCAGCCACCGTAGTAGCGCTTGCCAGGGTAGCCTTCGGCGTATTTGTTGGTGAGCTGCGTACCCTGGGCCCACATGACGGCGGGCGAGGCGTAGTTTTCGCTGGCGATCAGCTCGATATGCTCTTCCTGGCGCTTGTTTTCGGCCTGGATGGCAGCAAAGAGTTCGGGGTCGGTTTGTTCGACAAGAATATTACGGTGGTACATGGCAGTCCTATGAACTTGTGTCCCTTGAAACAGGGGCTGCCCAGGCGAACGGCGGAACGCAAAAGGTCTTGAACCTCTGCGGCACGCTCCCTAGTGGTTCACAAGAGGCATGCCCTTGCCGGTTTCCACGTCAGCGGCGGCACCCTGTGGGAAGCCGCGCCTATCGCCAGTCGCGTACGCCCTTAGTGTAGCTGACCGGCGCTCAATTACCTGATCAGGCGGTACGCGTCCAAAGACCGGTCAAGAGGGCGACCTTGTCGTCAGCGGCTTCGGGGACCGCGGCGGGCGCGGTGACCGGGACGATGCGGGCCGGGGCCTGAGTCGACAGGGTGGCGGGCGGCCTGATGGGGGTTGAGCGTCCACCAGCGACCTGGCGCAAGCGGAAATGCTCGGCCAGCACCTTGGCGGCGTAGCCGCCGTCATCGGGCAGATTGGCCCCGCCCACGTAGTAGCGCAGCCCGCCTTCCACCGATCCTGCCCGCTCAATGCATTCCTGCAGCACCTTCACGCCGACGCGCAGGTTGGTGACCGGATCGAATGCCGCGAAATGGCCGCCAAAGTTCTCGTACTTGTCGGTGTGAACCCGCGTCATGACCTGCATCAGGCCCTGGGCACCCACAGCGCTCTGGGCAAACGGGTTGAAGCTCGATTCGACGGCCATGATGGCCAGGATCAGGGTGGGATCTATCTTGGTACGCGCCCCTGCCTCATAGGCTTCAGCCACCAGTGCGCTCAGGGGCTCTGGCGCAACGCGGTACTTCTTGCTCAGCCAGTAAGCCACCGCGGCCTGTTCCTTGGGCAGATCCTTGGGGTTGCTGGCGGTGGCGCGCTCACTGGCATCCAGCTCGACGGGCATGTCCAGCAGGGCTACCTGGCGCGATTGCAGCCAGTCTCTCAGCTGCTCCTCACCCGCCTGACGCAGGTCCGGGCGGGCAGTAAGGGTCAAAACGACAAAGGCAACGGCCAGCCCGATGAGGGCAAAGCTGTTGTGGGTGATTTCAAGGAAACCCTCGGTCACGTCGGCAACGAAGGTTCGTACGCCGGAGACAATTTTTCCTGACGCTGTCATAGCTCTTCCTTTCTGAGGCGACTCCTGCAGGCGATGCCGCCGTCAACGAGGGCATCGGTTCAGTGGTTCACCTGGATTGGTACGCCATCAATTTTTTTGCTTCGTTCATGACGCAAAGCATTGAATTGACTTAGCCGGGTTCGGCAGCGGGTTGGGGTTTTTACCAGCCCTGTTGGGGGCTGGCGGATTCTAGAAGTTCGTTTAATGTCAAGTCAATACTAACAATGTTGATTTATATACTTAATTGTTATTATAAGCATGTGGAAAAACCCAGTAAAAAGCCGAATTTTGGAGATTTCACCGAGCAGCGACAGGATGTTTTGTGACAGCCGTATGTCAAATTCAATCGTCGTCCTGCGACCCATTGAAAATGCAATTTGAGTCGGTTGGGCGAATTTGCTAAGGTTGATGCGCCTGTATCTTCAGGCATCGCCAGACAAGGCAAAGTCTCCCGCTGAAGGCATGAAGTGCCCCGGTGCAGCAGATGCAGCTTTTATGGCAAACCTTGGAGGCAATCCCTTGTCTCCTCGCAATGTGGATGTTCATCTCCAGGTTGCGAAATGATGGCAAAGACCGTTGCGTCAGCCGTCAAGCCCGGTGGGCAGACCATGAGGCCTGTTCACCGGGCTTTCTTGTTGGTGCAGCAGTCCTTGGCGTCTGCGGGCTGGCTGGGCGAAATGGTCTGTTCGTCTGTAGCGCGCATCTGTCGCGCGCATCTATAGACATGACTTACGCAAAACAGGCCCAGGCAAGCCGCCTGCCACAAAGGCAGGTACCGTTGTGGCATCCTTGTTTGCGTAAGTCCTGACAGAGATAATGGGGCGGTTCTCCATGGTGTGCTAAGTTGTGCCAGGAGACGCAGCCCATCGAGACGCAGCCCATCAATTGACCTGCCTGCGTCAGCCGGCCTGACCAGCTTGCGCCAGATCATTTCTTGATAGGTGGCCCGCCGTGGTGTGGTCTTTTGCTGAAACCCGGTGAAAATAGCCCTCTCGCCCGCAGGCGCGCACTGCATATAGCCGCAGTGGCCAGCTTTCCAAAGCAGCTTGTCCGGCCCTCGTCATCCATTGGATCCATGTTTCCTTTTTTTTCTCGCAGCAAAATGTCCGACGCATCTGAAGTGAATCCGGCCCCGGCCAAAACCCAAGAGTCGCATCCGCTGGATGCACTGACTGGTGGCGCTTTCTCGGCCGCCACGTCGAGTGAGCGGGCTTCCAGAATCCGTGACTGGCTCGCCTCCCAGCCGGCGCCCGAGCAACTGCAGGAGGTATTCAAGGAACTGAGCGGGCGTGACAAGGGCGCTGCGCGCGCGGTGCGTGAACGGCTGGATGAAATCCGCCGTGCCAAGGGCCAGGAGGCCATTGCGGCCGAGTGGGCGCAGAAGGCCCAGGCATTGCTGGCCGCTCCCAAGCTCAACATTGCCGATGCCATGGCGTGGCAGCGCGATGCGGCCAAGGCGGGCGCCCCCCTTTCGCGGGAACCGCTGTCGCTGCTCAAGGTGCAGGTGGCCGAACGGGTGAAGGCGATTGAAGACCTGCAGCACCGTGTTCAGGTGCAGCGGGAAGCCGCCGTGCTGCTGGCTCAGCGCATTGAAGTGCTTTCCACCAAGTCCTGGAAAGATGCATATGCTGCACTGGAATTGCTGCGTGCCGACGTTGCGCGCTGGCAGGAGCAGGCCCAGGAATTGACCGGAGACGCCAGCTGGGTCAGCGTGGAGGCACGCTTTCCGCCGCTGCTGGAGGCCTCGCGCACGCAGCTGCTGGTCGTGTGGGATGCATTCCAGTCCGCGGTGGCGCAAGCCGCTGCAGCTGCCGAAGACGCCGCAGCGCCACTGCCTCCGGTGCCCGTGTGGGCCGACGAGCTGCGTGCCGCGCGTGGCCTGCCGACCGAGGCGGCAACCGCCGCTGCGGCCAAGCCACCCCGCGTTGTAAAGCCCAAAGTTGCTTCTGAAGTGGTTGAAAAAGCCGCTCAGGTCGTGCGCGATGCCTTGGCGACGCTGGAAAAGGAAACAGCCGAAGGCCACGGTAAAGCCAGCGCAGGTGCTGCTGCTGCGCTGCGCGCGGTGCTGAAGGTGCATGGCAAGCACATCGACACTACCCTGGAGCACCAGGTGCATGCCGCCCTGGTGGCGGCCGGTGAGCTGGAAGGCTGGCAGCGTTGGAGCGCAGACCAGGTGCGTGAAGATCTGGTGGCCAAGGCGCAGGCGCTGCTCCAGCGCCCCGACGGCCAGGCCCTGGGCGGCCGCAAGATGCAGGAATCACTGCGCCAGTTGCGTGAGCAGTGGAAGCAGTCGGACCAGGGCGGTGCGCCCAACCAGGCATTGTGGAAAAAGTTTGATGAGGCGTGCAATGCCGCGCACAAGGTGGTCGAAGCCTGGCTCGACAAGATCCGCACCGAAGCTGCCGAGCATAAAGCCCAGCGCGTAGCCCTGATCGAAGAGGTCAGGGCCTGGGCGCAGGAGAATGCCGCCTCGGATGACTGGAAGGCGATCAACCGCGCACTGCACCAGTTTGGCGACCGTTGGCGTGAAGGCGGCCATATCGGCGAGAAGACCTTTGCCGAACTGCAGCCGCTATGGAAGCAGGCCATTGCTGCTGCCGCCGCACCGCTGGAAAACGCGCAGAAAGAAAGCCTGGCCCGCCGCCACGCGATGATTGACGAGGCAGTGGCGCTGGGCGCTGCGCCCACGCTGCGCATTGATGCCGTAAAGGCTTTGCAGCAGCGCTGGCAGGCCGAAGCGCAGACCGTGCCGCTGGATCGCAAGCATGAGCAGAAGCTGTGGGATGCATTCCGCAAGCCGATCGACGAAGCCTTCAACCGCAAGTCGGCAGACCGCGAAAAGGCCGTCACCGAATTGAGCGTCCATGACCGGGTGGTGCTGGAGGCGTCCAAGGCGCTGGAAGCGGCCAATGCCACTGGCGACGCGCAGCAGATTCGCACCGCCATGCAGGCACTGGAAGCCGCGCTGCACGGGCAGGCCCAGGCCGCGCAGGCTGTGGCTTCGGCGCAGAATGATGCACAAAATCAGCTCGAAGCGCCCGCCCCATCTGCGCAAGCAGCTACTGAAAATGTAGCGCCAGAGGCCGCTGCAGAAGGGGCTGAAGAAGCGACTGCGCCAGCAACTGCACCGGTCGCGCCCAAGCCGGCCGCGCGCCCGGTGGTGGCGGTGCGTGGCGATGACCGCCCCGGCATGAAGAAAGATGCGCCCGCAGCGCCAGGTCGTGGCGGCCGTCCGGGCGAGCGCCGCGATGGCCGGGGTGATCGCGACGCCGGTCGGGGAGCGCGTGCAGACAGCCATTTTGGCGATCGCAATGACCGTGGCGGCCGCTTCGGTGATCGTCCCGCTTACGAAGACCGCGGGCCGCGCCTGGGGGACACGGCTTTCCGTGCCCAGCGTGACGCCATGGAACACGCCCAGCTCGCCCTCAAGAAGCTGGCGGCGCAGGCCCATGGTGAAGCGCTGACCCAGTTGCTGACGGCGTGGGAAAAGCGCGATGCTGCGCTGCTGCCGAGCACGCAGGAACTGGGTGGCCGGGTAACGGCCGCCATGCGTAGTGCCTGGTCGCAGGCGCTTTCTGCCCCTGCAACGGGCGACGCCGCTGAGGCCTTGCTGCGGCTGGAAATGGCGGCCGAGGCGCCAACCCCTGCAGAACATATCAGCGCACGCCGGATGCTGCAATTGCAGCTGCTCACGCGCCGCAACGATCCGGCGCCCGCCCAGACCTGGGGGCAGGACATTGCGCGTGTGCTGGCCAGCGCCAGTGACGCGGCCAGCGCGCGCCGTCTGCAAAACGTGCTGAAAACCCTGCTGCGCAAGTGACTGGATGACCACCGCATTGGTGATACGTCCTTTTGAAATGGCGGACGAAGCGGCTGCGGTGGCGCTCTGGCGCGATTGTGGTCTGCTGCGCCCCTGGAACGATCCCCACAAGGACATTGCGCGCAAGCAGACGGTGCAGCCTGGGCTTTTCCTGGTGGCGCTGGCACCGGGGGCGGACGGTGTGGAGGCAATCGTCGGAACCGCCATGGCCGGGTATGACGGCCATCGTGGCTCGGTGTATTACCTGGCTGTGGCGCCGGGGCGCCAGCGGCTTGCCATTGGCCGCAGCCTCATGGAGCGGGTCGAGCAGCAGTTGCTGGCCATGGGCTGCCCCAAGATCAATGTGCTGGTGCGCAGCACCAATGTGCAGGTAATGGCGTTCTATGAAAAGCTGGGCTATGCCAGGGACGATGCCCTCAGTCTGGGCAAGCGCCTGATTCCCGACCTTTGAGTTCTTGCGTGGGCGGGCATGCCTTGGGTTGGCCGTCAATAGCTGGCCCGGAAAGCAAAAAAGCCGTTGCAATTGCAACGGCTTTTTCAGTATTTTGGTGCCCAGGAGAGGACTCGAACCTCCACGATGTTACTCGCTAGTACCTGAAACTAGTGCGTCTACCAATTCCGCCACCTGGGCATTTCAGGAAAGATTCAAATTATAGAGCATGTTTTTGAGGCTGCAGGCTTTGATGCGAAGATTTTTGCACATGACTTACGCAAAAACAGGCCCAGGCAAGCCGTCTGCCACAAAGGCACGTACCGCACAAAGGCACGTACCGTTGTGGCATCCTTAAT
>WOZN01000125.1:2709-6477 GCA_011620245.1 Acidovorax sp. | reverse complement strand
ACGCTGCGCAGCCAGGGCAAACACACGCCGTTTTCGGGCTACGAGCTGCCGGGCCAGGTGCGCGCCACGCTGGTCGGCGGCCAGGTAGCTTTCGAGCGCGGCTGACCGGTGCAGCGCTGTTTGGTGCGGCCTGCGCGCTGGCCTGCGGTGGGTGCGGCATGAGAAATCTGCGGGCCTGCTGGCGCCTGCTGCGCGTGCTGGGCCACATTCTCAAGGGCCTGGCGATCGTGGCGGTGCGCTTTCCTGCGCTGCCGCCCGACCAGCAATACGCCCGCGTGCAGGCCTGGTCCCTGGAGCTGCTGGCCCATGCGGGCGTTTCGCTGCGCATCATCGGCACCCCGCCCGTGACGGGGCCCGTGATGCTGGTGGCCAACCATCTTTCGTGGCTGGATATTCCGGTCATGCATGCAGCGCGGCATTGCCGTTTTGTCTCCAAATCGGATGTGCAGGCCTGGCCGCTGATTGGCACGCTGGCCACCGCCGCGGGCACCCTCTACATCGAACGCAACTCGCGCCGTGACGCGCTGCGCATGGTGCGCTCCATGCACGAGGCGCTGGAGCGTGGCGATGTGCTGGCGGTTTTCCCTGAAGGCACCACGGGCGACGGGCGGGCCATGCTGCCGTTCCATGCCAATCTGCTGCAGGCGGCAGTCACGGCCAACGCCTTCGTGCAGCCGGTGGGCCTGCGCTTTGTCGACAAGGCCCGTGGCGTGACCAGCTTTGCGCCCAGCTACATCGGTGACGAGACCCTGGTGGGCTCCATCTGGCGCACCCTGCGCGCGCCTGCGATCGAGGCCGTGGTGCACTACGGCGTGCCCGAACAGGCCGGCGGCCGGGACCGGCGCGAGTGGACGCAGCATCTGCACGACACCGTGGACCGGCTGCGCCGGGGCTGAGAGGCTGAGAGGCTGAGAGTTTTTTGCCTATGCCCGCCTTGCGCGCCAAATCACCCCTGCTCGTCGTTGTAAATGCGCGCCATAGCCCGGCTATGGCTGTGCTTTGCGCCTCGATCAGCGGCGTTTTGACCCGCCTTTCGGGCACGGGCAAAAAACTCTCAGCCTCTGAGTCTCAGCCTGCGGGGGCCTGCACCAGGTCGTGCACAAACCGCAGCTTGCCCATGGCGCCCGACGACAGCGCAAACGGGTAGGCGTCGTTTTGCCCCAGGCTGCGGTTCAGGCTGTTGAGCATCAGGGTCAGGGGCACCCACTGGCGCACCATGTCGTCGAACGCGGGGCGCGGGTCGGCGAAGGGGTCGGTGATCTGGTATTGCTGGGCGGCATGCGGGGCGGGCACGGTCACACTGGTCTGGTAGCTGGCGGCGGTTTCGAGCAGATCCACCATGTGCAGATAATGGGCCCAGGTTTCGGCCCAGTCTTCCCACGGGTGCGCGGCTGCGTAGCTGCTGACATGGTGCTGGCGCCAGTCGCCCAGGTCGTTGCCTTTGGCGTAATGGGCGCTTAAAGCGCTGGCGTAATCAAGGCGCTCATCGCCAAACAGGCTGCGAAAGGCCTCCAGGCGATCGCTGTCGCGCACCAGCTGGTCCCAGTAGAAATGGCCCGATTCGTGGCGCAGGTGGCCGATCAGGGTGCGATAGGGCTCGCCCAGTGCCACGCGCCGCTGCGCACGCTCGCCATCGTCGGCTTCGGCCACGTTGAGGGTGATGGTGCCGCTGTGGTGGCCCGTGAGGATGGGTGGCCCGCCGGGCCAGTCGGCCAGGAATTCGAACACCGGCCCGGGCCGGCCCGGCGCGGGCTCCAGCCCCAGGCGGGCGAGGGTGTAGAAAAGCTGGCGCTTGGCCGATTCGATCTGTTTCCAGCGGCCCAGGTTGGCGGGCTCGGAGAGGTCGGGCAGCACGCGTGTCTGGCGGCAAGACGCACACAGCGGGGAGAAATCGTTGGCCGGCACGGCGAAATTGCAGGCGTCATAGGCGGTGTGGTTGGCGCACATGCGATAGAGCCGTCCGCTGTAGTCGGCACTGCCGCGTTGCCCCATCCGTCGCCACAGGTCAGGCCCGTCTTGCGGGGCCGGGGCCAGCGCCGCCATGGTGAGCAGGTCGGGCAAAAAGGCGAGCGTGCTGCCACAGTGCAGGCATTGCACGTTGTCAAAAAACACCAGATGACCGCAATGGTCGCAATTGAATACCCGCATGGTGTTGCAGCTTAACTCCTGCGGGCTGGGCGCACCGCAGGCAAAATTGGGAAAGCGTGGCAGCCAGTCGAAAAGGGCGCAAGCGCCGTGCCATTTGGCCCGGTGCTTGCGCCCTTTTTCAGCCACGCCACTGCCGCACGGCTTGCGCCGCAACCGACAGGATCGGGCGTGAACGCTCAGAACATGTTCACGATCTCAGGGGCGCACAACAATGTTGTTGCGCACTCCCTTGACATTCTTGACGCTGCGCGCAAGGGCTTCGGCCTGGTCCTTTTCCGCCTGCGATTTTGCAAAACCCGACAGCTGCACCGTGCCATTGAGCGTCTCGACGCTGATGGACGTGGCTGCTACGGTTTTGTCTTCGGCCATCTTGGCCTTGACGGCGGTGGTGATGCCAGCGTCGTCGATGTAGGAGCCAACGGTTTCCTGGTCGCGCGCTACGGCACAGCCCGTGGCGGTGACGACGGTAATGGCTGCAGCTGCGGCAAAGGCAAGAGCACGTGCGTATTTCATGGTGTATTCCTTCATAGAGTTGGGACGCGGGTGCGAGGGAAAATCACAGTCTGCCGGTTTATTGCACCCTCCGAAACCGGCTGGCTGTTGTGGTGCTGAAAAGCGGGCAGGCTTTCAGCAAATGCTTGAGTTCGTCTGTATGGTCTTCCCGCCGGCCAATATGCCTCAGCAGGGGGCGTTGGGTGGCGGGGATTTTTGTAACCAATCAATGCAGTCATCTGACGGCAGGCCGCAACGACAATCCCGGGCAGTGCCATGTTGGCGTGGTGCGTGGGGGATTGCCGATTTTTCATGCAGCATGACCCAAGCCGTGCAAAGCAGCGAAGTCGGTCACGGTTTGCGGCGGCGCGACATCAGCACAACAGCGGCTGTTAGAGCGGCGCCAGCAGCGGCAGCAATGGCCATCGACTTGCCTGGCTGCTGCACGATGTAACGGGTAGTGGCGTCGGCCGCCTGCTGCACCTGACGGCGAGCGCGCGCACCGGTGTCAGCGCAGAAATCAATGCTGCGCGTGGCAAGGTCCTGCGCGCGGGTGGCCAGATCGTCGATCACGGGGCTGGCTTCTCGGCGCAGTTCGCGCACGCCGGCTTCGGCCTTGTCCAGGGATTCATTGGCACCCTCGCGTGTCGTCTGCACGGCGTTCTGGGCGCTTTGCAGCACGTTGTCTGCGAGATTGCGGGCGTCTTCGGCAACTTTGTCGGTGGTGGACTGGATATTCATGGGTTTTCTCTGGAAATGGGGGCAGAGCGCAATGGCTGCAAAGGGGGCGATGCGGCTGGGGATCAGCGTTTGTTCATCAGGCCCAGCGCGAAGGTCACGATGGCCATGATCACGAACACAAAGAACAGGATTTTGGCAATGCCTGCGGCACCTGCCGCAATGCCACCAAAGCCGAACACCGCGGCGATGAGTGCGATAACAAAAAAGACAACGGCGTAGTGCAACATTTTCATCTCCTTTTGGGGCCGGTGTGACCGGCGACTGGGTGGCGCCTGAAATCCGAGCGCCTGAGATGCACTATAGGCTATGCGGCCCGCCACGGATGCCAGTAGCGGGCGCGGCCCTGTGTCAGCGCGGGGATCGCCGACCTGTAGGACGCCGCCGATG
>WOZN01000125.1:0-2609 GCA_011620245.1 Acidovorax sp. | reverse complement strand
GGGGCTGAGATCGTGAACATGATCTCAATCTTCAATCTCAGTGCGGTTTGGGCAGGACGGCCGATACCAGGGTGCCATTGCCAGGGTGGGAGGTGATGGTCAGCCGCCCGCCTGCGGCCTCCACCCGGTGGCGCATGCCGGCCAGTCCATACGATGCAGGGCCCACGGCAGCGGGGTCGAAGCCCGCGCCATCATCGTGCACCTGCACCGCCACATGGGTGGGGTAGTTGTGCACGGTGACCAGTACCTTCTTCGCCTTGGCGTATTTGCTGATGTTGGTGAGGGCCTCCTGCACCAGCCGGTAGACCGTCAGCTGGGCGGCCTCTGTCAGCTGCACGGCCTCCAGGCTGGTCTCGACCTCGATTCCGGCGCCCTCGGCATGTTCGCGGGTCAGGATCTCGAGGGCTGCCGTCAGCCCCAGGTTGGACAGCGAGGAGGGGCGCAGGTCTTCGATGATGCGGCGCTTGAGGGCAATGCCGCTGTTCAGCGTTTCGGTCAGGTGCCTGAGGCGCTCGGCAATGTCGGGTGCCTGGTAGTCGATCTTGGATTTGAGCCGCGCCACGTCGAGTTTGGCGGCGGTCAGCAAGGCCCCCAGTTCGTCGTGCAGTTCGCGCGCAAGGTAGCCGCGCTCGTCTTCGCGCACCTGCTGCAGATGGCTGGCCAGCTCCGACAGCGACGCAGTGCGCTCGCGCACCAGGCCTTCGAGCCTGTCGCGTTCGCGTTCCAGCACTTCTTGTTCGCGCTGGTTGATCTGCTGCAGGGTGCGCGCCTGGCGCAGGTACATGTAAAACGCCAGCAGCCCGATGGCCGTCACGGTGGCAATGCCGATGCGCGACAGCATCAGCGATTGCACGATCTGGCCCTGGCTTTCCTGGATCTTGCGGCCGCTGCGATCAATCAATGCGTGGGCCAGCTGGCGGATCGAGTCCATATGCTCGCGGCCCATGTCGGTAAAGAGCACGAATTTCCAGGCATCCTCATTGCCCTGCCGGCGCAGGCGCAGGCTCAGTTCCATCTCTGCCAGCTTGCGAGATACCGCGCTTGACAGCAGGGCAAACTGTTGCAGGTTTTCGGGCGAATGCGAATACTGGCTGCGCAACTCGTCCAGATTGGCCTGCACCGTGGCGACGGCCTTGTCGTAGGGCTCCAGATAGGTTTCGTTGCCGGTCAAAAGGTAACCGCGCTGGCCGGTTTCGGCGTCCAGCATGCTTTGCAGCAGGCGGTTGACCGCATTGCGGGTCTGTTGTTCCTGGCCCATTTCCTCAACGGCTTGCTGCGAGCGTCTGTGTCCGGCCTCGTTGATGCCGATCAGCACCAGCGCAGCCAGCAGGGCGAAGGGCAGGCTGAAAGCCATCGTGCGGCTTTTGCGAAGCCAGTACCTGGAGTGATCTTTGAGAGGCATGCAGGATATTCGGATAATGACAGGGAACCGCTATTGATCTGGCGCGGTTTATTACAGATATGACTTGCGCAAAACAGGCCAGGCAAACCGCCTGCCACAAAGGCATGCACCGTTGTGGCATCCTTATTTACGCAAGTCCTGACAGAGACCGAATCTCTTTCGCCCTGAGCTTGTCGAAGGGCTTCGACAGGCTCGGCCCGAACGGGTTTGCGAATAAATCATGCCGGATCAATAGGCCGACGCCTGCGGTGCGCTGGTCAGCGCAGGCTTGTACAACAACAACGACCCGGGGGAGGCATCGCTTCCCCCTGAAAGAGGCTCATGATCAAGATTGGCATTGTGGATGACCATGCGATTGTCCGTACCGGGCTGCGGCAGTTTTTGTCGGAGCATGTGGACTTGCGCGTGGAGGGTGAGGCGGGCAATGGCCGCGAAGCCATCGATCTTGTGCGCAACCACAAGATCGACGTGCTGCTGATGGACCTGTCCATGCCCGGCCAGAGCGGGCTGGACGCGCTGGCCATGCTGCGTGCCAAGGCGCCCGACATGGGCATTCTCATCCTGAGCGGCTATCCCGAAGAGCATTACGCTATCAACCTGATCCGCCAGGGCGCAAGCGGCTACCTCAACAAGGAATGCGAGCCCTCCGAGATCGTCGAGGCCATTCGCACCATTGCCCTGGGGCGGCGCTATCTCACGCCGGCCGTGGCCGAGTTGCTGGCGCAGCAATTGAACCGCAAGGATGATGCGCCGCCGCATGAGCAGTTGTCGGAGCGGGAGTTTCAGGTGTTCCTGAAGCTGGCCAGGGGCGAGACAGCGGGCGACATTGCCAAGACCTTGTCGCTGAGCGTGAAGACGGTGAGCACCTACCGCACGCGGCTCATGGAAAAAATGGGGCTCTCGTCCAACAGTGACCTGACCTATTACGCGTTGAAAAACCGGTTGATCGACTGAAAGGCGGGGCCACCTGCCCCGCCTGCCCCGCTGGCAGCGCTTGTCGTGGCAGCAGTTGTCGTGCATTGGCGGCGCCTGGTCAAAACTGTCCTGGCACGGCCTGCGCACGTGAAGGGGCTTCACGGCAAGTCCGGTCGGGGCTGCGGGGCAGCAATGTTTTGCGCCTTGCTGCTCTGTGCGATGCAATAGTCCACCAGGGCATCGATTTCATTGGACTTGTCGAAGACCGCATCTACACCGAGCTGCGCGCAGC
>WOZN01000400.1:2493-6509 GCA_011620245.1 Acidovorax sp. | reverse complement strand
TGTCACGGTCCGTCATGATCATGGCCTGCGCCGTGTAGGTGTCATGGGCCTGACCCACATGCGCCGTGCTGATGCCAAGTTCGTTCAGGCGCGCCAGATAGTCCGCACCATCGCTGCCGAGCATGGCCATCGGCAGGGGCTCACCACCCAGCAGCCGCAGACTGTAGGCAATGTTGCCAGCGCACCCACCAAAATCGCGCCGCAAGGACGGCGTCAGAAATGACACATTGAGGATATGCAGTTGATCGGGCAGGATCTGCTCGGCAAACCGTCCCTCAAAAATCATGATGGTGTCAAACGCCAGGGAACCGCAAATCAGTACAGCCATAAAAGAGATAGATAAAAATCAGGGATAAAACGCCACCAGCCGGTAGCCCGCCACGCGTGCCCCGCCAGTGGTCACGACGACCGCAACCGAACTGGTCCAGTCACCCAGGGCGGGCAGTTCCGCAGGGGCCGCCATCTCGTGCGGCAAAAACACCCGCCGCAGCACCGGCTGCTCCTGCGCATCGGTCAAGGTCAACTCCATGGCCGGCATGGCCAAGGGCACGGCCGCCCGGTTCTTGAGGGCAAAGGTCAGCTGATAGCTGTCTCCGCGCCTCTTGTTGAAAGAAGAGCTGTCGATCACGATATCCGCTATCTGCCGCAGCGGCGCCAGGGCGCATTGGAAAGGCTCACACAGCATCTGCAGCCAGGGGCGAACACGGGAATCCACGGCTGCAATGCGATCGCGCTCCTGCAACACCACCTGCAATGCCAACGTGCACAACAACACGACCATGGCAGCCCCCAGCGCCAGCCGAACCAAAGGCTGCCGCCAGAATGCCTTGCGTTTCGCCGCACGCACAAAACTCACCTCATCCGCACCCAAAACCTCCTCGGGCAGGTCGTCCTCGTCCTGCTGCGGCGGCATGCCGCCTGCACAAGTCGCCTCCAATTTCTCGGCATGCGCATTTTCCCGCCCATTCCAGAAGCCGCCTGGTGCCGGTTTTTCAGCAGATTGTTTGTGCAGCAACTCCCAAGGCGGGTCCGGGGCATGCACCGAAGGGGCTGAATTTCCGTCCGGCAGCTCCTCAGGCCATTCCATGTCACTCAGCTCGGCAGATGGCAATTCATAGCCGGCCGGGTTCACGTCCATCTGGAGCGCAGGAGTTTTTTCCGTCGGCGATTCCTCTGCATCCGTGGAAATGGCCGGGGCCTGCGCATCGGCCAGCGGCGCCATACCGGCGCCGCCTGCAGACACGACGACAGATCGCCAGGCCAATGGGCTGGCGGTCTGCGGTGTCGGCTCCATCTCCGGGGAGGATGCTGCCGCGGCTTCCGCTACAAGAAACGCCGGGACTGCCGCAACAGGCACCTCCAGCACATCATCTGGTGCACAGGAGTCCCAGGGCGAATCGTGCGCCGCCTCGGGCGGCATGGTCTCCACGGAAGCTGCGGCAGGGTTGGCCGCAGCCGCAGGGGCGCCCCAGGTGCGCCCCGCATCGGTGGCACGCGCAACAGGTGTTGGCGGTGGACGCGCAGCCGTCATGAACATGTCTGGCAGCAAGACCTGCGGCTCAGTGGTCAGCAGGTGGGCCGATGCATCGAAAACTTCCTTGCATTGACCGCACCGCACCCAGCCATCAGAAATGCGCAACTGGTCGGCAACCACCTTGAACTTGGTCGCGCAGGACGGGCAGCGTGTGATCTGGCTCATCTGCAATCCATGGTAGCAAGCGCCCCTTTTACGGCAATCTGCTGCGTTGCCGGGAACTCAGCGAGAGCCCGTCATGAGAATCCAGCCATCCTCGGCATCGGCAACCTGAAGACGGATCCACGGCGCATAGGCATCCTGCAGCTCTTGCGCCTGGCGCTCCAGGATACCTGCCAGCACGAGGTGCCCGCCCGGCGCCACATGCGCACACAGCAATGGCGCCAGCACCCTCAACGGAGTGGCCAGAATGTTGGCCAGCACGGTCTGGTAAAGCCCCAGGGCCTTGTCCGGCAGGCCCGCCTGCAGCTGCACGGCATTGGCTTGCGCATTCTGCATTGTGGACTCGACGGCAGCTGGATCGATGTCCACGGCATCGATATCGGTAGCACCGAACTTGGCCGCACCGATGGCCAGGATGCCCGAGCCACAGCCATAGTCCAGCACCCGTCCGAGCGGATTGCCCGCCTTTGCATTGGTGACACCGTGGCGCGCAATCCATCGCAGGCACATGCGCGTGGTGGGATGGGTGCCCGTGCCAAAAGCCAGCCCCGGATTCAGCCGGATACTGCGCAGCGCCTGCGCAGGCAGCTCATGCCAGGTGGGCACGATCCAGAAGTCCGGGGTGATATCCACCGGCGCAAACTGCGACTGCGTCAGCCGCACCCAATCTTGCTCCGGCACGCGCGCCAGACCCAGCAACTGGCATCCCGTGAAAAAATCCTGCACGGCCAGCAACTGCTGCGCCTCGCGCGCAGCGGCCTCGGAGGCAAACAACGCCACCACCCGGCTGCGCTGCCACCCATCCTTGGGCGGCGGCATGCCAGGCTCGCCAAACAAGGCCTGCTCGGCGTCGGTCTGCGCATCTGCGTCCTCCACCGACACACTCAGGGCATCCAGCGCATCCAGCGCATCGCTGACCGCCTCAATGCGGTCTTCCGGACACATCAGACTCAGCTCAAACATGGGACAAGCCTCTCAGAAAAATGAAATGCTGGCACCCGTTGCCAGGAGCCAGCATAAAACCATGCGCAAGCTGGCGTCACCGCTTGTGCTGCGACAGCCAATCTTCCAGATAGTGAATGTTGGTGCCGCCCGCCACAAAATTGGCATCCACCATCAACTCGCGGTGCAGCGGCACATTGGTGTTGATCCCCTCGATCACGGTTTCCGACAGCGCCGTGCGCATGCGGGCCAGGGCCTGCTCCCGCGTGTCGCCATGCACGATGATCTTGCCGATCATCGAGTCGTAGTTCGGGGGGACAAAATAATTGGTGTACGCATGCGAGTCCACCCGCACCCCCGGGCCGCCCGGTGCATGCCACATGGTGATGCGCCCCGGCGAAGGGGTGAACTTGTAAGGGTCTTCGGCATTTATCCGGCATTCGATGGCATGGCCCCGAATTTCCACTTGCCGCTGGGTGAAGGGCAGCTTTTCACCGGCGGCCACCATGATCTGCGTGCGCACGATGTCCACGCCCGTGATCCATTCCGTCACCGGGTGCTCCACCTGCACGCGCGTATTCATCTCGATGAAGTAGAACTCACCGTTTTCGTACAGAAACTCGAACGTACCCGCACCGCGATAACCGATCTTCTTGCAGGCCGCCACGCAGCGCTCGCCGATTTTCTCGATCAGCCTGCGGGGAATGCCGGGGGCTGGCGCCTCTTCGATGACCTTTTGATGGCGGCGCTGCATGGAGCAGTCGCGCTCGCCCAGGTACACAGCATTGCGGTACTTGTCGGCAAGGATCTGGATCTCGATGTGGCGCGGGTTCTGGAGGAACTTCTCCATGTACACCGCAGGATTGCCAAACGCAGCGCCCGCCTCGGCCTTGGTCATCTGCACGGCGTTGACCAGTGCAGCTTCGGTATGCACCACGCGCATGCCGCGGCCACCGCCGCCGCCTGCGGCCTTGATGATCACCGGATAACCCACGGCCTTGGCGATGCGGCGGATATGCACCGGATCGTCCGGCAACTCGCCGCCCGAGCCGGGCACGCAGGGCACGCCGGCGCGGATCATGGCCTGCTTGGCCGACACCTTGTCGCCCATCATGCGGATGTTCTCCGGCGTGGGGCCAATGAACTGGAACCCGCTTTTTTCCACCCGCTCGGCAAAGTCGGCGTTTTCAGACAAAAAACCATAGCCGGGGTGGATGGCTTCGGCATCCGTTACCTCGGCAGCCGAGATGATGGCGGGCATGTTGAGGTAGGACAGCGGCGAAGGTGCCGGGCCAATGCAGACGGCCTCTTCGGCCAGCTTCACATATTTGGCGTCGCGGTCGGCCTCGGAATAGACCATCACGGCTTTCACGCCCAG
>WOZN01000400.1:1250-2393 GCA_011620245.1 Acidovorax sp. | reverse complement strand
ACATGGACAGGGCTTACTCGATCACGAACAAGGGCTGCCCGTATTCCACGGCCTGACCGTTTTCACTCAGAATCTTGGTGACGGTGCCGGACTTGTCGGCCTCGATCTCATTGAGGATCTTCATGGCCTCGATGATGCAGAGCGTCTCGCCTTCCTTGACCTGGCTGCCCACCTCGACGAACGCCTTGGCACCGGGGCTCGATGAACGGTAGAACGTGCCCACCATGGGAGACTTCACCACATGACCGGCGGGCTCTGCTGCCACCGGTGCCGGCAGCCCGGCCACAGCCGCAGGCGCAGCGGCCGCCGGAGCGGGCATGGGGGCCTGAACATACTGCTGGACTACGGCGCCGCCACCCTTGACGATACGGACCTTGCCCTCGGCTTCGGTGATCTCGAGCTCGGACACATTCGACTCGGATACCAGGTCGATCAGGGTTTTGAGTTTTCGCAAATCCATGGGAACTCCAATGGCTATAAAACTGAACAGGCCGCGAATTTACCCCAATTTCAGCCTACTTCAGTCTTCAGAGCGCATTTTCACCATTGACACAGGGCATTACCGCTCTGTGCAACGTCAAAGAGCCTATTTTTTTGCCCGCCTCATCATCAGCGCATGGCGGCCCACTTTTGCAGGTCTTCCATTGTGACCTGGCCCATTTTACGATGCAGCACATGCCCTTCCGCACTGAAAACCACCGTAAAGGGCAGCCCCCCCGTCAGGTTGCCCAGGGATCGCCCCAACTCCGAGCCACCCAGCCCCGCCAGGCCGACGGGAAAATCGAGCGGCAGCCGCGCCAGAAACTTTCGCACCGAAGAAGGCTGATCAATCGCCAGCCCCACCACTTGCCAGCCGTTGGCCTTGTTTTCGCGGTAAAAGGCGTTGAGCATGGGCAACTCGTCCACGCAGGGCGGGCACCAGGTTGCCCAGAAGTTGAGCAGCAAGGGTTTGCCCGCAAACGTCCCCATGACCAGGCGCGCACCCTCGGGCGTATCGAACGCCTGCGCCCACAGCGCCTGCTCGGCGCCCGCCTGCACCGCATGGGGTTGCAGGCGCCACCATGCCAGGCCGGCGCCGCCAACAGCGGCAGCTGCAGCCACACCGGCATACAGCGCCCAGCGTCGGCTAACGGGTGTTGCGGG
>WOZN01000400.1:0-1150 GCA_011620245.1 Acidovorax sp. | reverse complement strand
CGGGTGTTGCGGGATGGGCGGACGAAGAAGCAACAGAAGATTCAGTGGTGGGCGCGGTCATGGAACATTTTCCTGCAGGAGGCGCCGCACGGCGGTGATGTCACCGCGTGGCGATCGCCCCTTGGCGTCGGGGCGCAAAGCCCCGCGCAAATCGTCGAGATCGTAAATCAGCAAATGCACGCCGACCATCTCACCGAGCTCAGGGCACATGCTGCCCACGCTCAAGGCCTCGACAGAATCGCCGTGGAAGCCGGGGACGGTGCGTGGCTCATAGTCCACCTGATGGTCTATCAACGCGATCTCGGCCGATTTGGAGTCATCACAGAACAACTGCAGATAAATATCCGACAGCCGGGTAGCCGTACCACGCCACACCGCCCCTCCCAGGTGGGGCCGGAAGGCCGCCATGCGTTCCATCCAGACCAGGGCCAACTGGCGCAGGGCACGCAATTCGCGGGGTTGGGTGCCGGCGCAAAAGAGGGCGATGTATTCGCGCACCGCTTCTTCCACCGCGTCATTGTCGGGCAAGGGGGTGCGCGCCGGCAGCCCGAGCTCACGCAGGGCGCGGCGCTTGGCGGGGCCCCATTCCAGCCCCTCTTCCACGACCAGCCTGGCGGCGGTGCTGGCGATTTCGGCGCTCAATGGTGTAGGCATGGCAGAACCGGATGGCGTTGGAGGCGCTATTGTGGCGCCAACCCGTGACAGGCAAGTTCGCCGGCCCGCATGCCATAGCGCAGGCATGGCCATTGCATGCCCGCCGCCGCGACAGACACTATGTTTTTCATAGCTCGTTGCGCTTGCTGTTCCAGCGTCGCAGGTCATTTTCTGGTTGAACCTTAGAATCTGCGCCCATGCACATACACATACTGGGGATCTGCGGCACGTTCATGGGGGGGCTGGCTGCGCTGGCCTGCGAAGCCGGGCACAAGGTAACAGGCTGCGATGCCGGCGTTTACCCGCCCATGAGCGACCAGTTGCGGGCCCTTGGCATCGAGCTGATCGAAGGATTTGGCGCGGACCAGCTGGCACTGCGCCCCGATATGTTTGTGGTGGGCAACGTGGTCAGCCGGGCCCGGCTGACCGACGGCAGCCCAAAATTTCCGCTCATGGAAGCCATCATGGATGCGGGCCTGCCCTACACCAGCGGCCC
>WOZN01000250.1 GCA_011620245.1 Acidovorax sp. | reverse complement strand
ACAAGATCGGGGGCGATCTTCGCCAAATACCGCGCAAAAAATGTAAGCAAAATGGGCGATGCGCACGTCGGCAAGGGATTATCCGGCCCAGACATCAGCTCTGAATTTGCGCCCACAGCTTGTCCAGCCGCTTCACACTCACCGGCTGGGGCGTGCGCAGTTCCTGCGCGAAGAAGCTCACGCGCAGCTCCTCCAGCAGCCAGCGCAGCTCCTGCATGCGGGCATCCACCTGGCCTTTGCGCTCGGCCACCAGGCGCCAGTAGCGTTGCTCCTGCGGGCGCAGTTCGGCCAGCCTGGCGGCGTCGCGGGCGGGGTCGGCGCGGTATTTTTCGAGCCGCAGCGTGATGGCCTTGAGGTAGCGGGCGTAATGCGCCAGCTGCGCCCAGGGCGCTGCGGCCAAGAAGTTCCTGGGCATGAGGCGTTGCAGTTGCTGCTGCGCATCCTGCGTGGCCTCGGGCGCGTTCCTGGTGTCCTTGATCTTGCGGGCGGCCGCAGCGTATTCGGCGAGGATGGTGGCGGCCAGGCGCGCCACTTCATTGGCGATCAGCGTGAGGCGGCCCCGGCCCTCTTCCACGCGGCGCTTGAAGGCGAACTCGTCGGTGGGCAGCGGGTCGAGCAGGAAGGCCCGGTCCAGCGCCAGGTCGATGATCTGGGTGCGCAGCTCTTCCTGCGTGCCACCGCCTGTTCCGTCAGGCGACCGCCCGACTTGCATGTAAGCCACAGCCATCTTCTGCAGGTCGGGGATGTTCTTTTCGAGGTATTTGAGCGCATCCCTGATCTGCAGCGCAAACAGGCGGCGCAGGCCGGCGCGGTGCCTGGCGGCGGCCAATTCCGGCTCGTCGAAGACCTCGATGGTGACGGCGTCGCCGCCGTCGATGAGCGCCGGGAAGCCGATCAGCGTCTGGCCGGCTTTCCTGATCTCCATCAGCTCGGGCAGCTCGCCAAAGGTCCAGGCGGTGTAGCGGGCGTCGGTGCGCTGCGATGGGGCAGGATTTTTTGCTATCTTTTGAGGAGCTTCTTGCGCTTTCTCCTCCTTGTTTTCAGATAGTTTTTCATCTGAATTCCTTTTGTCACCTGCGCTACCAGCTATCTTTAGCGTAGCAAGCGCCTGGAACGCTCCGCGCGCCTTGGCGCCCCATTCGGCCTTGAGGGCGCCCAGGTTGCGGCCATGGCCCAATTGGCGGCCATGTTCATCGACCACGCGGAAGTTCATGAACAGGTGCAGGCTGAGCATGTCGGGCTTGAAGTCGGCGCGCTTCACGTCGAGCGAGGTCTCGTCGCGCACCTGCTTGAGCAGCATATCGGTCAGGCTGCCGGTGCCAAAACGCTCGGGCGCGCCCAGCAATTCGGCCAGGCGCGCGGCCGACTCGGGCAGCGGCACGAAGCGGCTGCGCGGGCGCTGGGGCAGGCTTTTGAGCAGGGCCTGGATCTTGTCCTTGAGCATGCCGGGAACCAGCCATTCGCAGCGCTCCTCGCTCACCTGGTTGAGCACGAACAGCGGAATGGTCACGGTGATGCCGTCGCGCGGGTCGCCGGGCTCGTGCAGGTAGCTGGCGGCGCAGTCCACACCGCCCAGGCGCACCGTGCGCGGAAACGCGTTGCTGGTGATGCCTGCGGCCTCGTGGCGCATCAACTCCTCGCGCGTGAGCTTGAGCAGCTCCGGCTGCGCGGACGTGGATGCAACCTGGCGTTTGCGGCTTTCCTCGCGGTACCAGGCCTCGAAACTGTGGCCGCTGCACACCTCGGGCGGCAGTTGCTGGTCGTAGAAGGCGTAGATGAGTTCATCGTCCACCAGCACGTCCTGGCGGCGCGACTTGTGCTCCAGCTCTTCCACCTTGGCGATGAGCTTCTGGTTGGCGGCCAGAAACGGCAGCCTGGTCTCCCAGTTGCCGCCCACCAGGGCTTCGCGGATGAAGATCTCGCGCGCGGCGTGCGGGTCTGCCTTGCCAAAGTTCACGCGGCGGTTGTTGTAGACCACGATGCCATACAGCGTGGCGCGTTCCAGCGCCACCACCTCGGCAGATTTTTTCTCCCAATGCGGATCGAGCAGCTGCTTTCTGAGCAAATGCCCGCCCATCTGTTCCAGCCATTGCGGCTCGATGGCCGCAATGCCCCGGCCAAACAGCCGCGTGGTCTCCACGAGTTCCGCGGCAATGATCCAGCGGCCCGGCTTCTTGGAAAGATGTGCGCCGGGATGCCTGTAGAACTTGATGCCGCGCGCGCCCAGATATTCCGATTGTCCTGAGCCTGTCGAAGCGGCCTCGTCGCTCTTGGCGCCCACATTGCCCAGCAGGCCGGCCAGCATCGACAGGTGCAGCTGCTCGTAGCTCGCAGGCTGGGTGTTGATGGGCCATTTGTGCTCGGTCACCACGGTGAGCAGCTGGGTGTGGATGTCGCGCCACTCGCGCAGGCGGCGGATGCTGATGAAGTTCTGGCGCAGCAACTGCTCGTACTGGCGGTTGCTGAGCTTGTGCGTGGGCGCTGGCGCGGCAGCACCGGCCACCGCTGGCGCGGGGGCAGCAGCCGCCACCATGCGCTGGGCCACCGGCAAAAATGCCTGCGAAGGCGCCCTGTGGGCGGCCATGGCCTTCTGGGCACGGGCCGATGGCAGGCTGGGCGCCCCGCCCCGGGCCTCGTTGATCCATTTCCACAGCTTGAGGTAACCGCTGAACTCGCTCTTGTCGTCGTCGAACTTGGCATGCGCCTGGTCGGCCTGCTGCTGCGCCTCCAGGGGGCGGTCGCGCACGTCCTGCACGCTGAGCGCGCTGGCAATCACCAGCACTTCATCCAGCGCCTTGCGGTCGCGCGCCTCGATGATCATGCGGCCCACGCGCGGATCGAGCGGCAGGCGCGACAGCTCCATACCCATGGGCGTGAGCTCGTTCGCGTCGTCCACCGCACCCAGTTCGGACAGCAGCTGGTAGCCGTCGGCAATCGCGCGGCCCGAGGGCGCCTCGATGAACGGGAACTGCGCCACGTCGCCCAGGTGCAGCGACTTCATGCGCAGGATCACGCCCGCCAGCGAGCTGCGCAAAATTTCGGGGTCGGTGAAGCGCGGGCGGCCGTTGAAATCCGCCTCGTCATACAGGCGGATGCAGATGCCGTTGGCCACCCGCCCGCAGCGGCCCGCACGCTGGTTGGCCGCCGCCTGGCTGATGGGCTCGACCAGCAGCTGCTCCACCTTGCTTCTGAAACTGTAGCGCTTGACGCGCGCCGTGCCTGCGTCAATGACGTATCGGACCCCGGGCACGGTGAGCGAGGTTTCGGCCACATTGGTGGCCAGCACGATGCGCCGGCCCGTGTGGCCGTCAAAAATGCGGTCTTGCTCGGCTTGACTCAGCCGCGCAAACAGCGGCAGCACCTCGGCATTGCGCATCACGGGCTGGTGCGACAGGTGCTTGCGCAAATGGTCGGCTGCCTCGCGAATCTCGCGCTCGCCGGGCAAAAAGACGAGGATGTCTCCGCTCGCGTTGCCCGCCCACAGCTCATCCACACCATCGGCAATGGCCTCGTTCAGGCCGTAGTCACGGCTTTCTTCAAACGGGCGGTAGCGCTGCTCCACCGGAAAGGTGCGGCCCGACACCATGATGACGGGCGCTGGAATCAGTTCGCCCCCACGCTCCCCCACTGCGTGTGGGCCGCTGCCCCCCGAGGGGCCCGCGCCCGGCTTGGGGCCGCCCGGCGCCGGGCGGACGCTTGCAAAATGCCTGGCAAACCGGTCCGCATCGATGGTGGCCGAGGTGATGATGACCTTCAGGTCGGGCCGGCGCGGCAGGATCTGGCGGATGTAGCCCAGCAGAAAGTCGATGTTCAGGCTGCGCTCGTGCGCCTCGTCGATGATGATGGTGTCGTAGGCTTTCAGGAGCGGGTCGGTCTGCGTCTCGGCCAGCAGGATGCCGTCCGTCATCAGCTTCACAGACGCATCGCGCGAGAGGCGGTCCTGAAAGCGCACCTTGAAACCCACCACGTCGCCCAGCGGGGTTTTCAGCTCTTCGGCAATGCGCCTGGCCACGCTGCTGGCCGCAATGCGGCGCGGCTGGGTATGGCCTATCAGTTGCCCCTTCTGGCCCGGCCTGGCATTGCCGCTTGCCCCGCCAGCCCCTTGAATGGGGCGCTTGCCGCGCCCCATTGCCAGCGCAATCTTGGGCAGCTGCGTGGTCTTGCCCGAGCCCGTCTCGCCGCACACGATGATGACCTGGTGCTTGTCGATGGCGGCCATGATCTCGTCGCGCTTGGCCGACACGGGCAGGGATTCGGGGAACTCGATATGCAGGGAAGTGGAAACGGTGGACGCAGTCAAGGCAGAAACTTCGTAGAGAATCGCAAACATGACTTACGCAAAACAGGCTCAGGCAAGCCGCCTGCCACAAAGGCATATACCGTTTTGGCATCCTTATTTGCATAAGTCATAACGAATTATCCCAGTCCTTGCTGATTCCTGCCTCCGACCGCCCCCTGCCGCACATGTCCGCTGTCTTCAATTTCACCTTCGTCCCCTGGTTTCGGTCGGTGGCACCCTATATCCACAAGTTCCGCCACCAGACCTTTGTGATCGCGCTGACCGGGGAAGGCATTGCGGCGGGCAAGCTGCAAAACATTGCGCAAGACCTGGCGCTGATCCAGGCCATGGGCGTGCGCATCGTGCTGGTGCACGGCTTTCGTCCGCAGGTGAATGAACAACTGGCGGCCAAGGGGCATGCGGCGAAATATTCGCACGGCATCCGCATCACCGACTCGGTGGCGCTGGACTGCGCGCAGGAGGCCGCGGGCCAGCTGCGCTACGAGATCGAGGCCGCCTTCAGCCAGGGCCTGCCCAACACGCCCATGGCGGGCGCCACGGTGCGCGTGCTCTCGGGCAACTTCCTCACGGCGCGGCCCGTGGGCATCGTGGACGGGGTGGATTTTCAGCATTCGGGCCTGGTGCGCAAGGTGGACGTGGCGGGCATCCAGCGCACGCTGGACATGGGCGCGCTGGTGCTGCTGTCGCCGTTTGGCTTCTCGCCCACCGGCGAGGCCTTCAACCTGACCATGGAAGAGGTGGCCACCTCGGTGGCGATAGCGCTCAAGGCCGACAAGCTGATTTTCATGACCGAGATACCCGGCATCCGCATAAAGCCCGGCGAGCCCGAGAGCGAAGACAACCCCATCGACACCGAACTGCCCCTGGCCACCGCACAAGCCATACTGGCCCAGCTGCCCACCGCCCAGCACCCCACCGACACGGGCTTTTACCTGCAGCACTGCGTAAAGGCCTGCAAGGCCGGGGTGGAGCGCAGCCACATCATTCCCTTTGCGCTCGACGGCTCGCTGCTGCTGGAGGTGTATGTGCACGACGGCATCGGCACCATGGTGATCGACGAAAAACTCGAAGAGCTGCGCGAAGCCACCATCGACGATGTGGGCGGCATCCTGCAACTGATCGAGCCGTTTGAAAAAGACGGCACACTGGTCAAGCGCGACCGCACCGAGATCGAGCGTGACATCGAGAGCTACACCGTCATCGAGCACGACGGCGTGATCTTCGGCTGCGCCGCGCTCTACCCCTACCCCGAGGCCAAGACGGGCGAGATGGCCGCCCTCACCGTGTCGCCGCAAAGCCAGGGCACGGGCGACGGCGAAAAGCTGCTCAAGCGCATCGAGCAGCGCGCGCGGCTTTTGGGGCTGGACAGCATCTTCGTGCTGACCACGCGCACCATGCACTGGTTCATCAAGCGCGGCTTCGTGCAGGTGGACCCAGACTGGCTGCCCGAAGCGCGCAAGCGCAAGTACAACTGGGACCGGCGCAGCCAGGTGCTGGTGAAAAAGCTCTGAACAGCCCACCGTTGCCCTGCACCAGCGTGAGCCCTGCCGCCCTGCCCGTTCTGTATTCGTTTCGCCGCTGCCCCTACGCCATGCGCGCCCGCCTGGCACTGGCCGCCACCGGCCAGGCCTGCGAGCTGCGCGAGGTGGCGCTCAAAAACAAGCCCCAGGGCTTGCTACAGGCATCGCCCAAAGGCACGGTGCCCGTGCTGGTGCTGCCCGATGGCCGCGTGCTGGAGCAAAGCCTGGCCATCATGCTCTGGGCCCTGCAGCGCCAAGACCCCGGCGGCTGGCTCACCCCCAGCCAGGGCACGCTCCAGGACATGCTGGCACTGATTGCGCAGTGCGATGGCCCCTTCAAGCAGGCGTTGGACTGCTGCAAATACCCCAGCCGCTATCCCGATGCCGACACCACCCTGGCCCGCACGCAGGCCGTGCAATGGCTGCAGGGGCTGGACGCGCGGCTGACCAGGCACCCTTTTCTGTTGGGCGACCACCCAGCCCTCGTGGACATGGCCATCGCCCCCTTCGTGCGGCAGTTTGCCGGCATCGATGCAGCCTGGTGGAATGCCCGGCCCTGGCCCCGCCTGCAAGCCTGGCTGGCGCATTGGCAGGCAAGCCGCCTGTTCGAGAGCGTGATGCCCAAGCTGCCTGCGT
Source organism: Acidovorax sp. (assembly GCA_011620245.1). GTDB lineage: Bacteria > Pseudomonadota > Gammaproteobacteria > Burkholderiales > Burkholderiaceae_C > Acidovorax. Next base: position 57 of record WOZN01000250.1, on the reverse strand, counting down.
GGGTGGATGGCACAGTGGGCGTGGCGTTTCCGCACCCCGAAGGGGCTTTGGCGCCAG
>WOZN01000018.1:5217-6515 GCA_011620245.1 Acidovorax sp. | reverse complement strand
GCCAGGCGGTGCGCCACCTCGACCAGCGCGCGCTCGGCGTTGCCGTACAGCAGCAGGTCGCATTTGGCGTCCACCACGATACTGCGGCGCACCTTGTCGCTCCAGTAGTCGTAATGCGCAATGCGGCGCAGGCTGCCTTCGATGCCGCCCAGGATGATGGGCACATCCTTGAAGGCCTCGCGGCAGCGCTGGCTGTAGACGATGGCGGCGCGGTCGGGGCGTTTGCCGGCCATGTCGCCGGGGGTGTAGGCGTCGTCGCTGCGGATTTTGCGATCGGCCGTGTAGCGGTTGATCATGGAATCCATGTTGCCCGCCGTCACGCCCCAGAACAGGTTGGGCTTGCCCAGCGCCTTGAAGGGCTCGGCGCTCTGCCAGTCGGGCTGGGCAATGATGCCCACGCGAAAACCCTGCGCTTCCAGCACCCGCCCGATCACCGCCATGCCAAAGCTCGGGTGGTCCACGTAGGCGTCGCCCGTCACCAGGATGATGTCGCAGCTGTCCCAGCCCAGCTGCTCCATTTCAGCGCGGCTCATCGGCAGGAACGGCGCCGTGCCGAAGCGCTTGGCCCAATAGGGGCGGTAGCTGCTCAGCGGCTTGGCCGCGCGCGCAAAAAAGGAGACGTCAACAGGGGCGTTCATGCGGGGAAGGTGCGGCCGCCAATGCCTGGGTGGGGCATGGTGGGGCGCGGTCGTGGTGGGTAACCCGCGATTTTACGGCGCCAGGCCATTTTTGTCGCCGCGCTGCGCGGGCACATGTCCCTGCCAGGGTTAAGCTCGCGCCCCATGCCCCAAACCCTGGCCGTGCCCGCTCACAGCGAAATCATCATCAAGAAAAGCCGTTTCATCGGCTGCGTGCAACCCATGGCCGACCGCGCCAGCGCCCAGGCCCATGTGGACGCGCTCTGGAAGCAGCACCCCGGCGCGGCCCATATCTGCTGGGCGCTGCTGGCGGGCGGGCAGTCGGCCGCAGTAGATGACGGCGAGCCCGGCGGCACTGCCGGGCGCCCCATGCTGGACGTGCTGCGCCACCAGGACCTCGAAGGCGTGCTGGCCACCGTGGTGCGCTACTTTGGTGGCGTCAAGCTGGGCGCGGGCGGCCTGGTGCGCGCCTACACCGACTGCGTGGCCCAGGCCCTGCTCACCGCACACAAGGTGCAGCTGCAACGCATGGCCACGCTGCAATGCCTGGTGCCCTATGCGCTGGAGGGCCTGCTGCGCCGGGAGATCGAGGCCGCTGGCGCCGAACTGCTGGATGTGCAGCACGGCTCGCTCGTCACGCTGCAGCTGCGCCTGCCAGAA
>WOZN01000018.1:0-5117 GCA_011620245.1 Acidovorax sp. | reverse complement strand
CCCGCGCCGTGGGCGCGCTTTTGCTGCTGCTGGTTGTGGTCATGGCGCTGCCCTCCCTGCCCGGCATGCAGGGCGTGGCGCACTACCTGCCCCTGCACATGGCGCTGGAGACGCTGGCAATTGTGGTGGCGGGGCTCACGTTTGGCCTGGTCTGGAGCGCACGGCATGAGCAGTTGCCACGCAACGCGCTGGTGCTGGGCTGCGCCTTCCTGGGCGTGGGCCTGCTCGATTTCAGCCACATGCTGTCCTTCAGCGGCATGCCCGACTTCATCACCCCCAACTCCCCCGAAAAGGGCATTCATTTCTGGCTGGCAGCACGGCTGCTGAGCGCGCTGGCCCTGCTCGCTGTGGCCTGGCGGCCCTGGGGCACCAGCGCCTCGCGGCCGTATGCCTGGTCGCTGGTGGCCATGGTGCTGCTGGTGGTGGCAGCGCTGCACGGGCTGTTCTTTCTGGCCCCACATCTGGTGCCGGCAACCTTTGTGCCCGGCCAGGGCCTCACCACATTCAAGATCGCTTTTGAATACGCGCTGATGGCCCTTTACCTGACCGCCGCCGCGCTGCTACTGGGGCGCATGCGCCGCCCGCGCAGCTTCAACGCCAGCGGCCTGTTTGCAGCGGCGTGCGTCATGGCGCTCAGCGAGTTTTTCTTCACGCGCTACACCGGCGTCAACGACGTTTACAACCTGATGGGCCATATCTACAAGGTGCTGGCCTATGCATTTCTGTACCGCGCCGTTTTTGTCGAAACGGTGCAGCAGCCTTACACATTGCTGGGCGCCTCGCAGCGGCAGCTGCAGGCCACGCTGGACGCATTGCCGGACCCGCTGCTGGAGATCGACGGCGAAGGGCGCTACGTCGATGTGCACACCGGCCATGTCGGCAGCCTGGCCGCGCCCGTGAACGTGCTGCTGGGCAAAACCGTGTACGAATTCTTGCCCGCCGAGAGCGCCCGCATCACCATGGTCGCCCTGGACGAAGCCGGCCAGCAAGGCTTCTCCCGCGGCCATGTGCTTGCAATGGATTTGCCCGGCGGCAAGCGCTGGTTTGAGCTGTCGGTGGCGCGCAAGGCCCCGCAACCGGGCCAGGGCCAGCGCTTCGTGGTCATTCCGCGCGACATCACCCAGCGCCTTCAGAGTGAGGAGGCCATGCGCAAGCTCTCGCAGGCGGTTTCGCAAAGCCCCCTGCCCATCATCATCACCGACCTGCAGGCGCGCATCGAATTCGTCAACGATGCCTTCACCCGCGTCACCGAATACACCGCCGCGCAGGTGCTGGGCAAAAACCCACGCATGCTGCAGTCGGGCAAGACCCCCCAGGCCACCTACCGCAGCATGTGGGACCAGCTCACGCAGGGCAAGCCCTGGCAGGGCGAGTGCATCAATCGCAGCCGAAGCGGGCGCGAGTACACCGAGTCGGTGCTCATTTACCCGGTGCGCAACGCCGAAGGCGTGGTAACCAACTACCTCGCCCACAAAGAAGACATCACCGAGCGCAAACGGGCCGCCGAGCGCATCCAGCAGCTCTCGCATTACGACCAGCTCACCGGCCTGCCCAACCGCGCCCTGCTGGGCCAGCATTTTGATTTCGCCATAAGCCACAGTGCAGCCATGGCCGTGCTGTGGATCGACCTGGACCGCTTCAAGAACGTGAACGACTCGCTGGGCCACAACGCGGGCGACCTGCTGCTGCTGGAAATCTCCCGGCGCCTGCGCTCCAGCCTGCAAGACAACGCCACGCTGTCGCGCCCCTCGGGCGATGATTTTGCCGCCCTACTGCCCCAGACCAGCCAGGACGAAGCCGCCCAACTCTGCACCCGCCTGCTGGACGTGCTGGCACAACCGGTGCAATTGGCGGGGCAAGAAATCTTTGTGACCGCATCGATTGGCATCGCCATCTCGCCCGACGACGGCCATGAGCTCGACGCCCTGCTCAAGAACGCCGAAACCGCCATGTACCGCGTCAAGGACGACGGGCGCAACAGCTACCGCTTCTTCACGCCCGAGATGCAGGCGCACGCATCGCGTGCTCTGGCTCTGGGTAACGCCCTCAAGCAGGCCTTGCAGCGTGGCGAGCTGCACCTGGTTTACCAGCCGCAGCTGTCGCTGCACGATGGCCGCATCGTCGGCGCCGAAGCCCTGCTGCGCTGGAACCACCCGCAATGGGGCGTGGTGTCGCCCGCCGAGTTCATTCCTCTGGCCGAAGCCAACGGGCTCATCGTGCCCATTGGCGAATGGGTGCTGCACACTGCGCTGCGCCAGTTGCGCGCCTGGCTCGACAGCGGCCTGCCCATGATGACCATGGCGGTCAACCTCTCTGCGGTGCAGTTTGGCCAGAGCGGGCTGACCGGCATGGTGAACCAGCTGCTGCTGAAAACCGGCGTGCCCCCTGAATGCCTCGAACTCGAGTTGACCGAAGCCGTGGCCATGAAAAACCCCGAAATCGCCGCCGAGGTCATGCAGGCGCTGAGCCAGCGCGGTATCCGCCTGTCCATCGACGACTTCGGCACCGGCTACTCATCGCTCAGCTACCTCAAGCGCTTTCACATCAGCCAGCTCAAGATCGACCAGTCCTTCGTGCGCGACATCGGCACCGACCCCGACGACCAGGCCATTGCCACCGCCATCGTCCAGATGGCCCACAGCCTGGGCATGAGGACCATCGCCGAAGGCGTGGAAACCGCCGAGCAACTGGAATTTCTGCGCGCACGCGGCTGCGACCATGTGCAGGGCTACCACTTCAGCCGCCCGCTGCTGCCCGATCATTTCGATGCCTTCGTGCGCACCAATCTGCAGGCACGCGAGCAGAGCGCAGCCCACCCGGCGCACAATGCGGCGCACAACGTCGTGCCGCCCCACCCGTAGGCGGCTTCACTTGCTGCATAAGATCGCGAACATGTCCTCAGACTGGCGCGGGTCATATTGGCACAGGGGGAGGCGTCACCGCCCTGGGCATCTCTGACCTAGGCTTAATTTGCGACCTATTGATCCGGCACCTTTTAGCTTAGGAGGCTGTCGAAGCCCTTCGGCAAGCCCAGGGCGATCGATTCAAGCTTCACCGGGCCGGAGCAATAAACGGTGCTTGGCGATGCCCATCTTTGCCAGCCAGTGCTGAACGAAGTCACAAAAAATCCCGCAGTGACGCGGGCTTAGGTGCATTCTCGTGCTAGTCGGTGCCAGCCGGTGCCAGCCGGTGCCAGACGCTGAATCACTCCCACTCGATCGTCGCTGGCGGCTTGCTGCTCACGTCGTACGTCACGCGGTTGATGCCGCGCACTTCGTTGATGATGCGGCCCGACACCTTTTTGAGCAGGGCATAAGGCAGTTCGGCCCAGTCGGCGGTCATGAAGTCGCTGGTCTGCACGGCGCGCAGCGCCACCACGTAATCGTAGGTGCGGCCATCGCCCATCACGCCCACGCTCTTGACCGGCAAAAACACGGCGAACGCCTGGCTGGTGAGGTCGTACCAGGTTTTGCCGGTGGCTTCGTCCACAAAGCTGCGCAGCTCTTCGATAAAGATCGCGTCGGCGCGGCGCAGCAGGTCGGCATATTCCTTTTTCACCTCGCCCAGGATGCGCACGCCCAGGCCGGGGCCGGGGAAAGGGTGGCGGTAGACCATCTCGGGCGGCAGGCCCAAGGCCACGCCCAGTTCGCGCACTTCGTCCTTGAACAGGTCGCGCAGGGGTTCCAGAAGCTTCAGGCCCAGCTGCTCTGGCAGGCCGCCCACATTGTGGTGGCTCTTGATGGTGACGGCCTTCTTGGCTTTGCCGCCGCCCGATTCGATGACGTCGGGGTAGATGGTGCCCTGGGCCAGGAAGGTGGCGCCCTTGTGGCCTGCATTGCCAGCCTTGAGCTTGGCAGCCTCGGCCTTGAACACGTCGACGAACAGGCCGCCGATGATCTTGCGCTTTTGTTCAGGGTCGCTCACACCCGCCAGCTTGCCCAGGAAAAGGTCGCTTGCATCCACGCGGATGACCTTGGCGTGCAGCTTGCCGGCGAACATGTCCATGACCATGTCGCCCTCATTCAGACGCAACAGGCCGTGGTCCACGAACACGCAGGTGAGCTGGTCGCCAATGGCGCGATGGATCAGCGCCGCAGCCACGGACGAATCGACACCGCCGGACAGGCCCAGGATCACTTCTTCATCACCCACCTGCTGGCGGATCTGTTCCACGGCTTCGGCGATATGGTCGCGCATCACCCAGTCAGGGCTGGTGCCGCAGATGCCGAGCACAAAGCGATCCAGCAGCGCCCTGCCCTGCGCGGTGTGCGTGACTTCGGGGTGGAACTGCACGGCATAAAAACGGCGGTCTTCGTCGGCCATGCCGGCGATGGGGCAGCTATCGGTGCTGGCCATGAGCTTGAAGCCCGGGGGCAGCTCGGTGACCTTGTCGCCATGGCTCATCCACACGTTGAGCATGCCGTAGCCTTCGGGGGTGGTGAAGTCGGCAATGTCCCTGAGCAGCGCGGTGTGGCCGCGCACGCGCACGGCGGCAAAGCCGAACTCGCGTTTGTGGCCCGTTTCCACCTTGCCGCCCAGTTGCTGTGCCATGGTCTGCATGCCGTAGCAGATGCCCAGCACCGGCAGGCCCAACTCGAACACGGCCTGCGGCGCGCGGTCCGTGGTGTCCTCGGTCACGCTGGCGTGGCTGCCCGACAGGATGATGCCTTTGAGCGAGCCGTCCCTGGCGTAGTCACGCACCCATTCGTCGGTCACGTCGCAGGGGTGAACTTCGCAGTACACATGGGCCTCGCGCACGCGGCGGGCGATGAGCTGGGTGACTTGCGAGCCGAAATCGAGGATGAGGATTTTCTGGTGTTGCATGGTGGGCGACAGGAAAAAGACAAAGGCCCGAAAGGCCCGAACATTTTGAAATCGGGTTCGGGCCTGTGGTTGCCGAGGGATCAATCAGCGCGGTAGTTCGGCGCTTCCTTGGTGATCTGCACGTCGTGCACATGGCTTTCGCGGATACCGGCGGCGGTGATCTCGACGAATTCGGCCTTGTTGTTCATGTCCTCGATCGTGGCGCAGCCGCAATAACCCATGGCGGCACGCACGCCGCCCGCCATCTGGAACACGATGGAAACCATCGAACCCTTGTAGGGCACGCGGCCTTC